>JAHFDQ010000174.1 GCA_023248915.1 Archangiaceae bacterium
GCCGGCCACGTCGGGCGCGAGCTGGCCCACCTCGCCGCGCGCGTCGGCTTCCGGGTGACAGTGGTGGACGAACGCCCCAGCCTCTGTTCGCGCGAGCGCTTCCCCGAGGCGGACGACCTGGTGCTGTCCAACCCGGCCGACCTCGCCCGGACGCTGGCGGGGGGCGCGGGGTGCTATTTCTGCATCGCCACGCATGACCACCCGCTCGACCAGGCCTGCGTCGAGGCGCTCTTGAAGAAGCCCTTCGCCTACCTCGGCGTCATCGGCAGCCGCCGCAAGGCCGAGCGCTTCCGCATGCGCCTCGAGGCCGCCGGCTTCACCTCGGAAGAACGCGCCCGGCTGCGCAGCCCGATGGGAGTGGCGATTGAGGCGGTGACGCCGGCGGAGATAGCCGTGTCCATCGTGGGCGAGCTCATCGACGTCCGGCGCAAAGGGACCTCGGCCTAGGCCGGCATCCGCGCATGCGCCCCGCTCCGTCCACGGCATTCCTCGGGCAGCTCGGGCTCCTCTTGCTCGCCGCCTGCCCCGCGCCCGTTCCGGCCCCCCTTCCCGACGCCGAAGTCGAGGACGCCGGGGTGGCCGACCCCGACGCCGGCCCGCCCGACGCGGGCGAACCGGAGGATGCCGGCGTTCCCGACGCGGGCTTCGGGCCGGTGCAGGCAGGCGCCTGGTGCGCGACCCGGGCGCTGGCGGTGTGCGGGCGCGACCTGCGCTGCGGCCGGCTCGACCCGGCGCAGCTCGCCGACTGCGAGGCGCGCAGCCTGGCAACGTGCGACCAGCCGGCCTACTCCCGGGCCGTGGCCGACGGACGGCTGCAGTACTTCGCCGACGCCGGTGGCCTGTGCCTCGACGCCTACAACCTGTGGGCCTGCACCGAGCTGACCGGCGCCCCGGCCGAGTGCGATGGCCTCTTCCAGGGGCTGGTGCCCGCCGACGGCGGCTGCATTCTCCCCGAGGAGTGCCAGGCCGGCAGCTTCTGCCAAGTGTATCTGAATTCCTGCCCGTACCGCTGCTTCGCCTACGTGGCCGTGGGCGAGACCTGCAACTGGTGGGACCGCCAGTGCGACCCCGCCGCCGCCTCGTGCGAATTCACCGACGCCGGCGCCTACGGCTGCCTCGCGCGCGCCGGCGTCGGCCTGCCTTGCGTCTATTCCACCGACTGCCGCGCCGACCTCGCCTGCGGTAACGGGTTTTGCGTCAAGGCACGGTCCGCCGTCGGCGAGGGTTGCAACGAGGCGGGCGGTTACCCGATGTGCGGCCCCGAGGCCTTCTGCCGCACCTTGCCGTCGACCGACGGGGGCATGGCCGGCACCTGCCAGAAGCGGGTGGGCCTCGGCGGAGCTTGCTCCGGGTACGGTGCCTGCCTGCCGAACCTGCGCTGCACCTCGGCGCTGGCCACCGGCACCTGCCAGCCGCTCGGCGCCGAGGGAGCCACCTGCACCGGGTACGGCGAGTGCCGAAACGAGCTGTTCTGCTGGCCGCACACGTCCACCTGCACGGCCTACTTCGCCGACGGCGGCGATTGCACCGCGCAGGGCAGCCAGTACACCTGCGCCTCGGGCTGGTACTGCGACTTCAGCGCGCAGAATGGCGCCTATGTGTGCACGCGTAAGAAGGCGCTCGGCGAGGAATGCACCTATGATGAGGTGTGCCAGTCAGGGGCGTGCGAGTACGGGACGTTGACGGACGCGGGCTTCGGTTACGCCTGCACCGAACCGTGCTCGACCCGGGCCGACTGCGGCTTCTAGGGCGACGGTCGGCCGGACCTCGCGGCGATTGATGCGGACTCGATGGCTGGCCATTCTCGGACTCGGCGCGCTGGCGGCAGCCTGCACCGGAGGCCCGCTGGTGCCTCCGGGAGAGAGCGACGCCGCGGATAGCGGGCTCGACGCGGGGCACCCGAAGGACGGCGGCACCGGAGCCCTGGACGGCGGCCTGGCGCTCGGGTCGGCCTGCTCGGTGTTCGGCGCGCGGCGGTGCGCGTTCTTGCAGCGGTGCAACCTCATCGGCGACACCTCCCAGGCGCTCCGCGACTGCCAGTCATATTTCAGCGCCACTTCGTGCCGCAGCTCGCGGTGGCCGGCGCGGGTGGACGCGGGCACGCTGCGGTACGACCCGGTCACCGCTCAGGCCTGCGCCGACGCCTACCTCGCACGCGCATGCGCCGACTTCCAGGCCGACCCGGCTGCGTGCGCGCAGTTTCTGTCGCCCGGCTCGGTGCTGTCCGGGCCCTGCTACGGGCAATTCGCCGAGTGCAAGGACAGCGTCTGCCGCGGCACCGCCTGCCCGCGCACCTGCCTGCCCCCAGGCGTCTCGGACGAACCCTGCGGCGCCCACGGAGATTGCCGGCAGGACGCCGGGCTCTACTGCCGCTTCGGCGCGGCCACTCCAGGCGTCGGCAAGTGCACCGCGCTCGGCGCCTTCGGCCAAGGCTGTGGGGTCGACCTGCCGTGCTCGCCCGAGCTGTTCTGCAACAACCTCGGCCAGTGCGAGACGCGACGGCACGTCGGCGACGCGTGCATCGAGGGCACCTGCGTCGAGTCGGCCTGGTGCCACTTCTCGCCCCAGGACGGCGGCTTCTGCGAGGACCGCATGGCCGCCGCCGAGGCCTGCACCGACGATGTGCAGTGCCGGCCCAGCCTCCTTTGCGAGCCCCTGACGGGCGCCTGTGAAGGGGTCGGTCCGGTGGCGGACGGCGGCGCCTGCTCGGTCCGCCAGAGGTGCGCCCCGTCCAACGTCTGCTTCGGAGCGAGCGTCACCGCGCTGGGCACCTGCCTGGCCGCCTCGGGCGAGGGGGGCAGTTGCCTGTCGAGCGCCGACTGCCAGGCCCACCTGTCGTGCGCGGCGTTCGACGGAGGCACCCAGCCGTGGTGCGGGACGCGCCAACCAACAGGCGGGCCCTGCGAGGCGAACCGCGACTGCCAGTTGCTCTCGCGCTGCGTGAACCGCAGTTGCGTCGCCCTGCCGCTGCCGGGCAACCCCTGCGTCGCGGGCCAGTGCCTGTACGGCGCCTGCGATTCGTCGGCCGACGGAGGCCCGCTGTGCTCGGACGTCGGCGGACCGGGCGCGGCCTGCCTGACCGACCTCGAGTGCGGGTCGAACCGCTGCGTGAGTGGGCACTGCCTAGCGGCCTGCGGGCCGTAGCGGCGCGACAGGGCGCTTCATCATGACGCCGCATTCGCATGATGCCTGCGCTTCGACGCCGCCGAGATTGTCACGGATACTGCCAACTTCGAGGGTCGGCTCGACGCGTTCAGAGGGAGACCTCTCGGGCAGGCCTCGAAGTTGGCAGTATCCGTGACATCACCTGGGGGCCGGACTGGCGGCATCGGCGCGTGGGTGATTCACCGCTGGCGCTATGGGCGCCCCGCGTCGGCGAAGGGCTCGTCCAGCACCGGGTAGCTCGCCGCCTGGGCCAGGTCGTAGTGCCACCATTCCATCGGGTTCTTCTTGAAGCCGGCGTCCTCCATCGCCGCGCACAGCGCCTCACGGTGCTGCCGAGAAGCTCGGGTGCCGCCGTCGAAGGCGTGGTGCGCGGCGGCGCTGAAGGTGTCGAAGGGCGTCGGCATCTCGACCGGCCCGCCGTCCAGCCGCACCAGGGTGAGGTCGACCGCCGCTCCGCGGTTGTGGTTGGAACCGGTGCGCGGGTCGGCCACGTAGCCGGGCTTCGGAAAAACCTTCCACATCTCCCACTGCACCGACAGCGACCGGTAGCAGTCGTACACCTTCAGCGCGAAGCCCTGCCGGCGCAGCGCGGCGGCGGCGCCCGCGAGACGGTCGGCCGCGCTCGCCCGCAACAGGCAGCGCGCGCTGTCCGGGTAGACCTTCCTGCCGAGGAAGTTGTCCGAGGTGGCGTAGCGCAAGTCCACCGCCAGGCCCGGCACCCGGGCGGTCGCGTCGACCAGCGGCTCGGAGTCGGCGCCGAGCGCCACGCACAACAGCAAGCCCAGGGGCCTCATCGCTTCGAAGCGTACCGCGTCGGGTCGGCCACGCCCGCCTGCTCGAAGCCGCGCCGGCGCAACACGCAGCTGTCGCAGCGCCCGCAGGCGGCGCCGTCCGGGGCCGGGTCATAGCAAGAGTGCGTCATCCCGTAGTCGACTCCCAGCCTCACGCCTTCGCGGATGATGTCGGCCTTCGTCATCCCCGACAAGGGCGCGTGCACCGTGAAGCGCGCCCCTTCGGCGCCCGCCTTGGTGGCGAGGTTGGCCATCGCCTCGAACGCGCGGATGAACTCGGGCCGGCAGTCGGGGTAGCCGCTGTAGTCCACGGCGTTGACGCCGATGAACAGGTCGGTGGCGCCCACCACCTCGGCCAGGCCGAGCGCCAGAGACAGCATCATCGCGTTGCGGGCGGGCACGTAGGTGACGGGCACGCCCTGGCCGAGCGCGGCCTCGTCCCGGCCCTTCGGGACGTCCAGGTCCGCGGTCAGCGCCGAACCGCCGACGGCCCGCAAGTCCACGGTAACGACGCGGAAGTCGGCCACGCCCATCGCCTTGGCCACCGCCCGGGCCCGCTCGAGCTCGACCGCGTGGCGCTGGCCGTAGCTGACCGCCAGGCACACCGGGGCGAAGCCCTGGGCCCGGGCCATCGCGAGGCAAGTGGTCGAGTCGAGCCCGCCCGAGAGCAGCACCACCGCCTTCTTCAAATTCGCCCTCCGCTCAAGGTGTAGCGCACGAGGCAGGCCGAACAGGCGCACGCCGGGGAACCTTCGGGCGCGGCCAGCACTTCGTCCACCAACCTCCCGCACGCCCGCACCGCGTCGAAGCCCTTGGGGCCGCTCGCCGGACCGAACAGGCCAGCGTCCGCGTCAGGCGCCGGTACTCCGCCGTCGACCGCGTCGCCTGGGCAGGCCCCTTCGAGCGCCTGGCTCTGGCTGCTCGACAGGAGCGCCAGGGTCAGCGTCTCGACGACGGTGACGTCTCCGCCGCAGCCGCACTCCGAAAAGCGGCGCTCGGCCGTACGCGTCGACGCCACCACCTGGCCGTCGAAGGAGGCCTCGCTCGATACGCCCCCCAGGGTCAGCCAGGTGCGCGAGGCGTCCTTCTCGCGCGAGTAGGTGGCGTTGAAGGACAGGCCGCCGCGGGGAAGCTCTTCGAGCGCAGGGCAGCCGTCGTCCGAGAGCTTGCCGTCGAGCGCGAACGTGCCCATCACCTCGTTGCCCGGGTACTTCGGCTCGGGCAGGCAGGACACGGCCGCGAGCGCGAGCGCCGAGGCCAGGCGCTTCATGGATTCTCTACGAGCTCGAGCGCGCGCATCGCGACGGCGCGGAAGGCCGCGCTCGCCGGGAGAATTTCCGAGGGCGCCACCTGCGCCGGGTCGCCCCCCCGCACCCGGTCGTCCAAGAGCGCCAGCACCCGCGCGGCCGCCAGCGACGACCGGCAGGCGGTGAAGGCGGCGGCGGCGGCTGAGTCGAGCCCGGCCACCGGCCCGGTGCCCGCCAGCGCCCGGCCCGAAGGCCCCAGGGCAATAGCCAGGGCGCACAGGTAGGTCAGCTCGGTCGGGCCGGAGGTTGCGAGCGCGCCGGCTCCCAGCACCAACCCACCCACCACGCGGTAGGCCTCGACGCCGCCTGCGGGGTCGAGCCAGCGCCGGCCGTCGAAGCCGAAGCCTCCCAGCGCCAGGTCGAGCGTGTGCGAGAGCCGCGGCATCGTCTCGACCGTCACCTCGGGCCACCCGGCCTCGGGCGGCGTCAACCCGGCGTCGCCCGCGTCGGCCAGCCGGCGCACGGGCACCGCCGGCGCGGGCTGCCCGCTCGAGGTGAGCGCGGCGCCGAAGCCGTCCACCATGTCGGCGTCGTCCGTGCGGCCGAACAGGCGCAATGCCTCGCCGAAGAGCGTCCAACCGTCGGCGTCGGCCGGCCGCGCCCGCAAGAGCTCGGGCCACAGGCGCACCGCCAGCTCTGCGCCCTGCGCCGCAGGCGCCAGCCGCTCGGCCAGCAGCCGCCGGGTGTCGGCGTCGAGCGCGCCCTCGCCGAGCAGCCGCGTGCCCAACTTCACCGCGAAGGGCACCAGGTCGGCCTGCACGTATCCCTTCAGAATCTCGGCGAGCTCGCCCGGTACCTGGGTGAGCCGCTCGCGCAGCTGCAGCGCCTCGCCGGTGCGGCCGAGCGCTTGGGCCAGCTCGACGCGGCGGGCCAACCGCTCTGGAGTTTCGGGCAACTCGGCCAGCAGCCGGTGCGCGTCGGCCAGCCGCCCGAGCTTCCGGTAGGCGTTGGCCAGGGGTTCGCGGTGCGCCTCGACGGCTTCCGGCCCCGCCAGCTTCGACAGCCGCTCGGCCATCGCCACGAAGCGCTCGGGTTCGGCCTCGGCCGGCGTCAGGGCGACCAGGTTCTTCACCGAGACGACCGAACCGGGGTCGGACACCAGCGCCAGCCCGAAGGCTTCGCGGGCGCGGTCGGGCCGAGCCAGCGGGCCGGCGTAGAGTTCGCCCAGCTCGACGTCGAGCGCCGAGCGGGCCCGGTCGTCGGCCGCCAGCGGCGCCAACTGCTGAAGCGCCTCGGCCGCGCCCTCGAAGTCCTTCCGGCCGCGGCGCAGCTCGACCAGCTCGCGCCAGAGCGCGGCCCGGCGTTCGGGCAGCCGGCCCGCGGCCGCGACCAGCGCCCGGTCGTGAAGATCTGCCGGGAAGCCCTGGGCGGCGTCAGCCACCCTTCCTGCCAGCCCGGCCGGGTCGGCGAGCTTCGCCTTCTCGTCGACCAGCGAATCCACCAGCCGCGCCGCCTGGCCCCAGCGGACGAGGTGGGCCACCGACCGCTTCTGAAGCTCTACGGCGTCGGCGAGCAGCGCCACCTCTTCGTACAGGCCATAGGCGTGCTCGAGGACCCCGCCGCGCTCGCACAGCTCGCCCAGTTTGGTCAGCCCCGCGAAGTCCCTTCTGACCCGAAGCTCGGTCGCCAGCCGGAAGGCATTGGGCCCGCCGCCGTCTCCGGCGGCCATCGCCCAGAGCGCCTCTTCGGCCCGGGCCGCGTCGCCCGCGGCGTCGGCGAGCTGCAAGGCGCGCTCGAGCTCGCCCGCGGCCATCAACGGCGCGAAGCCCAGCGCCAGCGCGCGGTCGGGCGCACCCAACCACTCGAGCCGCCTCGCCGCCTCGACCGGGCCGAGCAGCTCGGGGTGGTCGGTCGCGACCTTCTCGACCAGCTCGCGGGCGGACGGGAGGTCGCCGCTGGCCTGCCAGAGCTCGGCGGCCTCGAGCAACAGCGGCCCCTGCTCGGACGGAGGCGACGCCTGGGACGCCTTCACCAACATGTCGGCAGCCTTGGCCGGTGCTCCGAGTTCGCGCCAGAGGGTGGCCAAGAGCCTCTGCCCTTCGACCGAGGGCTTCGCCACCAGCGCCGCGCGGCAGAGGGCGGCCGCCTGGGCGGCGTCCTTCGCCCGGTGGAGCGCCCGGGCGGCGGCGAGCAGCTGAGTCGCGCGCTCGGCCCCTTCGGCCAGCTCGGCGCGGGCGGCCAGCACCTTGCCGAGCGCCGCGTCATCGCCCGCGCGGGTGTGCAGATCTTCCAGGGCCTCGAGCGCGACGCCGTACCCGGCGCCGCCGGGGCCGCGCGCCGCCACCGCCTCGAAGAGGGCGCGCGCCTCGGCCGTCGCCCCGGCCGCCGCGTTCAGCTGGCCGAGCTCGAGCCGGCCCAGCGCCGCCTCGTCGGCGTCCTTGGCGGCCGCCACCAGCCGGGCCAGAGTGCCGGCCAGCCCGTCGGCGTCCTTGGCCGCGCGCTGCTCATCGGCGAGCACCCGCAGGGCGATGGGGTTGTCCGGGTCCATCCGCCCGGCGCGCAAGGTGAGCTCCTTGGCGCGATGCGGGTCGTCGAGCTGCTCGCCCGCCAGCCGCGCCCCCTCGAGCAGCCACTCGGCCGCCTGGACTCCGCCGGACGCTTCGGCGCCGCGCTCGTAGAGCTCGAGCAGCTCGGCGTGGCGCCCGAGCGCCTTCAACCCCGCCGCGGTCCGGTCGAGCACCGCGCGGTCTGCCGGGCGCAACTTCGACAGCGGCAAGAGCGCGTCGACGGCGTCCTTCGGGTCGTCGAAGAGGGCGGCCGCCCGCCGGTACAGCGCCTCGGCCTCGTCGGGCCGGGCGTCCCTGGCCAGCGCCACCGAGGTGTCGAACAGCCCGCGGGCGTTGTGCGAGCGGGCGTGCACCTCGGACAAGAGCGACAGCGCTTCCCGGCCGCGCGCGCCGCCGGGGTCGAGCTGCACCACCGCCTCGAAGGCCTCGGCCGCGTCGCGGAAGGCCCCGGCGTTCAGGGCGGCGTGGCCCAGCCGCAGTTGGGCCTTCTGCCGCAGGGCCGGGGTGACGCGGGCGCCGCCGGCCGCCAACAGCTTCCGGTCGTAAGGCTGGGCCGCCGACGCCCCGCCGGCCTCGGCGGCCAGGTCGGCGCGCGCCACCAGCGCCTCGGTGTCGTCGGGGGTGACGCCGAGCAGCTCGTCCAGGGCCTCGGCGGCCGCGAGCGTCTCGCCGGCCTCGGACAGCCGCTGAGCCCGCTCGCGCAAGAGCTCTTGCGCCTCGGTGGGCACGGCCCGGGCGCGGTCGAGCAGCACGTCGCAGAGCCGGCGCACGTCGTTCTCGTAGCGGGCCTTCTCTGCCTCGAAGGCCGCGTCGTTCTGGGGCGCGCGCTCGAAGGCCTGGTCCTCGCAAAGCCGCGCCCGCTCGGCGGCGCCGCCCTTCCCGAAAGCCTCGGCCGCGGCCAGGTAGCTCTCGGCCGCGGCCGGCCCGTCCTGGCGCTCGGCCCGACGAAGCATCAGGGCCGCCAGCGCCTGCCAGTCGCCGGCCAGCTCGAGGTACGCGGCGTGGCGGGCGAAGGCGGGCTGGAACGGGTCCTGCTCGAGCACGACCGCGTCGAACTCGACCGCCTCGGCCGCGCGCCCGAGCTGGTGCAGCATCTCGGCGGCGCGCCCGGCCAGCTCGATGTCGTCGGGGGCGGCGGCCCGCGCGGCGAGCAGCGCCGCGGCCGCCTCGTGCGGCTTGCCGGCGCGCTCTTTGTAAATCTCGGCCGCCTTCATCAGGCGCTTGGCCCGGGTGGCCGGGTCGGTGGCGCGCACCGCCGCTTCCTCGTGCAGCGCGGCCAGGTCGGCCACCCGCCCCTGCTCTTCGAGGAGCACCGCCAACAGCGCCTCGGCCTCGGCCAGCCCGGGGTCGAGCGCCAGCGCTTCCCGAAGCGCGGCCTCGCCGGCGTCGGGCGCGGGCAACTGCCCGGTCGAGCGCCCCTTCAACGCGGCCTCGGCGCCGAATGGAGTCCGGGCGATGCCCAGGTGCAGCCGAGCCAGGTGGAGGAAGGACACCGCCCGCGCCGAGCCGGTCTGCTCGTCGATGATGCGCTCGACCCACTCGGCCTCGGCGTCAGCGTCTTCCCGGCGCTGGGCCAGCGCGGCGCCCAGCATCGCGGTGTGCAGGTCGGCGTGGAGCTCGTAGCTGCGCTCGAGCGCGCGCTCGGCGGCGATGAGGTCGAGCCGGGCGTCGCGCAACAGTTCGGCGCGGCGCCGCTCGAAGATGGCCGCCTGCTCGACCTGCTCTTCGTCGACGCACAGGTCGACCATCGCGAGCAGCGTCCGAAGCGCCTCGTCCACCCGGCCCGAGCCTTCGGCCAGCCCCGCCTCTTCTTCGTAGGCGGCGATGGCCCCGATGAAGTCACCGGCCTCGACGTGCAGGGCGGCGACGGAAGCCAGCTCGGCCATCAGGTCGACGATGCGCCCGCCATCGCGGTAGAGCTGCGCCAGCTCGAGGTGAACGCCGAGCGGGTCGGCCGCCGTCTCGCTGGCCCGCTCGAACAGCTTCGCGGCCAGGTCGGTGTCGGCCAGCTCGGTCCGGGCCCGCCGGGCCAGCCCGAGCAAGAGCGCGGTGGTCTGTTCGGAAGGGGCCAACTGCCCCGCGTGCTGGAACAGCAGCAAGATGGCTTCGCGCGGGTTGTCCTTCTCGACCAGCCCGGCCAGCCGTTCGACCGCGGCCCGGCACAGCGGCCGCTCGGAAATCAGCCGGCGCAGGGTGGTTTCCGCCAGCCCCCGGTCGCCCATCTGCTCGGCCAGGTCGGCCAGGCGCAGGAGCTGGCCTTCCGCGCGCTCGGGCTCGTCCTCGAAGCGCGCCCGGGCCGCCACCACGCGCTGCAGCGGCAGGGCCTCTTTCACCGCGCCGTGCAGGTAGAGCAGGTCGGCCAGCTCTTCCGCCGCAACGCCCTCGGCCGGCACCCGCGCGTGGGCGCGACGGGCCAGGCGCAGCGCCAGCTCGTTCTCGGGCGCGGCCCGGGCCAGCCGCACCCCTTCGCGCAACAGCGCCGCCGCCTCTTCGGGCGGGAGCGCCTCGGCCGCTTCCTCCATCCAGCGGGCTGCCTCGACCGATTCGCCGCGGGCCACCAAGAGCGCGGCCAGGCGCCTCAGCACGTCGACATTGCCGCGGTCGGCGGCGGCGGCGCGCCGGAGCGCGGCCTCGGCCGGACCCGGCTGGGCCAGGGTGTCGGAGTAGAGCACGCCCAGCTCGGCGAACAGCACCGCCTGCTGCGCCTTCGGGGCGTGGGCGCCCTCTCCGGCCAGCACCTCGG
>JAHFDQ010000573.1 GCA_023248915.1 Archangiaceae bacterium
CCCGGCGACGTGCGCAACGTCGTCTCGGACTTCGCCGACGCTCCGGGTCGGCCCGCGCGCACGGGCGTAGGAGCGGTGCAGCTTGACCCGGCCGGGTCGCTCTTCCTGTCCGCCTCGGGCCGCTTCGTCTCTCGCGCCGGCCAGGAGAAGCCGGCCACCGTCGTCGAGGAAGGCGAGGCGCTGTTCCGGGCCGCGCAGGCGTCGGAAGGGCCGCGCAATCTCTTCGCCCACCCCGACCTCACCCTCGAGCAGAAGTCCGCGGCCCTGACTGCGCTTTCGAACGCCTTCACCGGCGCCAACCCGGCGTCGGGGCTGAACGGCTTCGCCAACCGGGACCAGGCGCTGCAGACGCGCGCCTCGGCGGCGCCCCTGATGCTCGACCTCGCCACCAGCCTCGACGCGTCGAAGCCGACCGAGGCCCGCATTCAGACGGCCGCCGTGGACAAGTACCTGGAGCTGCTCGGCACCGAGCCGCATGGGCTGGCGCGGGACTTCATGATCTACGACCTCGACCGGGCCAAGGGAAAGCTGCCCGCCGAGGCGCGGCCGGAGATCGACCGGCTGATGCGCGAAGTCGCCCCGCTGAAGCCGCCATACGACGACTGGTTCAAGGGCGGAAACAAGACGCTGCGGCTCGCCTACTACGTGGGCGGCGGCTTCTGGGAAGAAGAGACCGGCTTCTACGCGGACCACGGGTTCACCCGGAAAGACAACCCCGACGGCACGGTGACGATGTCGCGGAAGTACGCCTTCGACCGGCCCCAGAACGACGGCACGGTGAAGCACTTCGACACCGACGTCGAGCTGGTGATGCACAACGGCCCCGACGGCATGTTCCAGCACATCAACGACCCGAACGTGCAAGGCGTCGTCTACTCGGGCCACGCCAACTACGGCCGCGAGGTGCCCTCGCACCTGCCCGACGCGGCGCCCCAGAACGGCGCCAAGGTGTTCTTCGGCCTGCAGTGCGGCGGTAAGGGCGTGCACAACAAGCTGCTCGAGAAGTACCCCGACCTCCAGGTGGTGACGAGCCGCAATTCTTCCTACGGCTACCAGGACCGGGCGACGGTGCTGAACACCCTCGAGGGCATCTCGCGCCGCGAGCCCTGGACGCAGATTTCCACCAAGAACCAGGGCAACAACTCGGACAACTACTACTTCCCCACCGACACCCTCATCTCCAAGCGCTCGCTCGACCTGGACGGCGACGGCAAGGCCGATTCCTGGGACCGGGTGGTCAACTACAACACCTTCAACCCGCAAGAGACCGTCGCCAAGCAACTCACCCCCGAGAGCCCGGGCAAACCCGCCGACGAGCTCGACGGCCGCGCGCTCACCGGCGCGGTGCTGCGCTTCTGGCGCCTGGCCGGGTACAACCAGTGGGCGGAAGGCGCGAAGGACCAGGGCGTCGTCGCCGGCGGCTACTTCGAGGGCAAGAAGACCGACCCGCTCTACAGGCTGACCGAGGTGACCGGCGAAGACGGCAAGCCCGTCCAGAAGCTGCAGGTCAACAGCCAGTATGCGCACGCCAGCGAGGAAGTGCTCGGCGCGGCGCTGCACTACGAGCTGGGCCGCGCCTTCGCCGAGAAGGGCGGGCTGTCGGCCGCCGACGCCAAGGCGGCGGGCCTGTTGATGGCCGCCGAGGCCTTGAACGTGGACACCGGCGACCACGACGACGAGACGTGGAAGGCGTTGCTGGCCTACGCCCACCTGCCCGCCGGCATCAAGCTTTCCGACGCCGAGTCGGCCAACGGCACCAACGAAACCTACGCGGCCGGAGCGGCGTCGACGGTCAAGCTGTTCAAGGACTCGCTGAAGACGGCCAACATCCGGCTCGACTAGGGCATCGCATGAGTCGCCGCACCCTCGAATGGATGGCCGCCCTCACCGCCCTGGCGCTCGTCGCCGGCTGCCGGTGTGGCCAGGCGCCCACCAAGCAAGGGCTGAAGCCCGAGGGAGTGCCCTGCGCCGCCGACGACGAGTGCGAGACCGGCCTGTGCGACTCGCTGCCGGGTTCCGAGAAGCTCTGCATGCGCAAGTGCGCCAGCGACTGCCGGACCAACGAGGTCTGCACGCTGCTGGGCGTGCAGCGCTACGGGTGCGTGCCCGAGCGCGCGGGGCTGTGCAAGGCGTGCGCGAAGGACGGCGACTGCCCCTACCCCGCCGACCTGTGCCTCACCCTCGGCACCGAGGACTTCTGCGGGCGAGACTGCTCGTACGACGGCAAGTGCCCGCCGTCGTTCCGCTGCGTCGAGGGCACCACGTTGAACGGCGCCAAGGTGGCCAGCCAGTGCCAGCCGGCCTCCGGCACCTGCACCTGCACGGTGTACGCGGGCGGCCAGACGGTGCCGTGCCAGGAAACGAACGGCTTCGGCACCTGCGTCGGCACCCAGACCTGCGTCCCCGACTCGGGCTACACGTCCTGCTCGGCGCCGGTGCCGGCCCACGAGACCTGTGACGGCTTCGACAACGACTGCAACGGCCAGGCGGACGAGGGGCTGGGCGACACCACTTGCGGGCTGGGCGAGTGCCGTCGCACCGTCGCCGCCTGCGCCAACGGCGTGCCGCAGACCTGCGCACCGGGCGGCGGCGGAGCCGAGGTGTGCGACGAGAAGGACAACGACTGCGACGGCGTGGTGGACAACGGCTTCGACAAGAAGACGCTGCAGCGCTGCGGCACGTGCGACCCCTGCGCGCCGCCGCACTCCACCCCGGCGTGCCAGGCGCAGGCCGACGGCGGCGCCTTCTGCGCCATCGTCACCTGCGACCCCGGGTGGAAGAACTGCAACTCGCTCGTCCCCGACGGCTGCGAGGTGGACTCGGACCACGACGTGAACAACTGCGGAAGCTGCAACAACGTCTGCAGCTTCGCCGACGCCGACCCGACCTGCGACGGCGGCGTCTGCGGCTTCGTCTGTCACACCGGCCACTTCGACCTCGACAACAACCCGGCCAACGGCTGCGAGACCACCTGCTCGCTGCAGTCGGCGACCGACGTCCCCGACGACGCCATCATCGACGCCAACTGCGACGGCGTCGACGGCGACGTCTCGAAGGCCTACTTCGTCGACTGCATCGGCGGAAACGACTCGGCCGCGGGGACGAGGTCGGCGCCGCTTCGAACCATCGGGCGCGGGCTGCTGCTCGCCACCGCCGCGGGGCGCAACCAGGTGCTGGTGTCCGGGGTGTGCACCGAGTCGGTGACGCTGAAGGACGGTGTCGGGCTCTACGGCGGCTACACGTCCACCTTCACCCGCAGCCTCGCGACTCCCGCCACGGTGTCCCAACCGGCCCCGGGGCAAGCGGCGGTGGTGGGGTTGAACCTTTCTCAACCGACGGCCTTCGACGCCTTCGTGGTGGTGGCGGCCCCGGGCGCGGCCGGGTCGGGCAGCAGCATCGCGGTGCAGCTCGGCGCGTCGTCGGGAGCGCTCCTGTCCAACCTCGACCTTCGCGCCGGAGCGGGCGGCGGCGGAAACCCGGGCGCCAGCGGTTCGGCAGGCGCGCCGGGCGGGCCCGGGGGCTCGGGCGGGGGAGGCGTCAGCGCGGGTTCCGGAGGCGGCGCGGCCGGCTCTCCCGGGTCGAGCAGCTGCGGCGCCGGAGGTCAGGGCGGCGCGGGCGGCGATGGCGCGTTGAACGGGTCGGACGGCGCGCTCGGCTCTGCGGGCGCTTGCGGTGGCACCCACGGAGCCTGGGGCTACTGCAGCAGCTGCGAGGCCTGCGCCGGACCGAAGCGCGGCACGAACGGCGGCCCGGGCTGCGCCGGAGCCGACGCCAGCGCGGG
>JAHFDQ010000574.1 GCA_023248915.1 Archangiaceae bacterium
GGGAGAGCACCGTCAGGGCGGCGGCTTCGCCGTTTCATTCGGGGCCGTCCGCGTCGCCTTCGCGCGAGCCCCGGGGGCGGCCGCCCGGTCGACCAGGTGGTCCAGCCAGAGGTTCGACAGCTTCTCGAGCACGCTGTTCTGCTTCAACCGTGCACCCAGGTTCGTGAAGTCGACCTGATCGAGCTTCTGGTCCTGGTTGAAGCAGGTGAAGACGACGCGCTCTTTCCCGGTCCGCGGGTCGACGTGCCTCTGCAGGCACTGCCCGCAGATTTCCTTCATCATGCACTGCATCGGCGAGTTGATTGACGCGAGCGCTTCGTGGGTGGGCTTCAGGTGGGCCGCCAGCACCCCGTGCCGGGCGTCCTTCACCGCGCGCATCATCCGGTCCGAACCGATCGCGATGATCCGGTCCACCTCGGACAGCTTTGCGATCGGGGGGACTCCGAGCCGTCCCTCGGCGAACGCGGTCATCGCCTGGACGATGTTGCCCCGGAAGCTCGCGTCTTGCGGCCGGCGCGGAAGGATGAGCTCACCCGAGTCCACCGACCAGATCACCTGGTCCGCACCGGACTCGACCTCGTCCAGCTTGTAGGAATCGCCGCGCTGGCGGTACGCGGCGAAGGTGATCACCCTCGAGCCCGCGGCCCGCAGCGCCTGGCCGATCGAGAACAGCACCGCGTTGCCCAGCCCGCCGCCGGCCAGGAGCACCGTCTCTTTGCTCGGAATCTCGGTCGGCGCCCCGGTGGGCCCCATCAGCACCACCTGCTCACCCGGTTCTAACAGCGCGCACAGCCGCGACGAGGCGCCCATCTCGAGCGCGATGACCGACAGGAGCCCCTTCTCGCGGTCCACCCACGCGCCGGTGAGCGCGAGGCCTTCCATCGCCAGGCGCGTGCCGTCCACCAGTGGTGCCCGGGACTCGAAGTTCTGAAGCCGGTAGAACTGCCCGGGGCGGAACCTCTCGGCCGCGAACGGCGCGCGCACCACCACCTCGACGATGGTGGGCGTCAGCCGGTTGACCGCTACGACGGTTGCCGTCAGCGCCTCGTCCAGCCGCGCGAAGAGTGCCCCCCGCTGCCGGTCCCGCTCGGCCTGCGCCGCGACGTCGGCGAGGTTCACCTGGGCCAAGTCTCGCGCGAACAGCCGCGTCACCTCGGGGTACCCGTCCCGGGCCGAAGCCATCGCCTTCACCACGTTGCCCGCGTAGGTGGGGTGGTTGTCGCCGTAGAAGGTGACGTAGCGCCCGTCGCGCTCGTAGGACGTGAAGAAGCCCGGCTTCCGCCCGAGGTCTTCGTGCCCTGGCACCGGGCGGAGCGTGCGTCGGCCGTCGGCGGCCTCGTCGAGCTCATGGCCCTTCAGGAAGTACCCATGCTCGTCGAGGGCGAAGGTGCCCGGGTGCTCGCGCTCGTAGGTGACGTTCGGAGCCGTGCCCGCGGCCACCACGACGGTCCGCGCCGGCATCTCGAGCAGCTCGCCGGTTCCCTTCAGCTTGCCGCCCTCGTTCGTCATCCGCTCGAAGCGGACGGCCCGCACCGCGCCGTACTCGTCGGGGACGGCCTCGACCGGGCTCATGCGCTCGATGAAGCGAATGCCCTCTTCGAGCCCCTTGATGATCTCTTCGTGCGACAGCCGGTAGGCAGGAGCTTCGGTCAGCGACCGGCGGTAGCAGATGGACACGCCTCCCCAGGCCCTCACCAAGGCGGCGAAGTCGGGGGCCTCGCCGGCCGCCGCCGCCCGCGCCCGCTCGGCCCGCACCGCGCGCCCGTGGTCGAGGAAGCGGTCGAGAATCGCGCGTTCTTCGGAGTCGAGCCGACCCAGGAGTACGGCTTCTCCCCGTTCGGCCGAGAGCCGCTCGTGCCGGGCGAGGACCTTCTCGACCTGCACCGGGTAGTAGGCCGAGAGCTCGGTCGCGGTGTCGATGGCGGTCAGGCCGCCGCCGATGACGACCGCCGGCAGCTGCACCTGCAGGTTCGCCATCGAGTCGCGCTTGGCGGCGCCGGTCAACTGCAGCGCCATCAGGAAGTCCGACGCCTTGCGCACGCCGCGAATCAGGTTGTTCTTGAGGTTGACCACGGTCGGCCTGCCCGCGCCGGTCGCGATCGCCACGTGATCGAACCCGAGCCGCCAGGCGTCGTCCACCGTGACGGTGCCGCCGAAGCGCGCCCCGCCGTAGATGCGAAAAGACTCGCGGCGCGCCAGGGTGAGGTGCAAGAGGGTGAGGAAGCTCTTGTCCCACCGCACGGTGATGCCGTACTCGGACACGCCGCCGAAGCCGGCCAAGATGCGCTCGTCCAGGTCAGAGGCCAGCTCGCGCCGGAAATCGCGGACGGGCGTTAGCGGGTGGCCGCCGCGCCCGGTCAGCTCGTCGGGGAATGGCTCGATCTTCAGCCCGTCGATGCCCGCGACCGCGAAGCCCTCGTTCAACAGGTAGTGCGCCAGCGTGTACCCGGCAGGCCCCAGGCCGACCACCAGCACGTTCTTGCCCCGGTAGGGCAGGGTGTACGGCCGCTGTACGCACAGCGGATTCCAGCGGGTGAGCAAGCCGAAAATCTCGAAGCCCCAGGGCAGGTCGAGCACGTCGGTCAGGACCGAGGTCTCTATCTGCGGAATGTTCACTGGGTCTTGCTTCTGGAAGATGCAGGCCTTCATGCAGTCATTGCAGATGCGGTGGCCGGTGCCCGGGCACATCGGGTTGTCGACCATGATCATCGCCAGGGACGCCAGCGAGTCGCCCCGGGACTTCAACAGGTGCGCCTCGGAGATCTTCTCGTCGAGCGGGCACCCGGTCAGCGGAATGTCCAACGGGTTGGTCTTGAAGCTCGGGCCGTCGGGCGCGCCCCCGCGCGCTGGCAGTCCCGTCGCGCAGGAGTCCTTCTCGCGCTCGTGGCAGTACAGGCAGTAGGTGACCTCGTCCATCACCTGGCGAACGCCCATGCGGCAGTCGCTGAGCTTGAAGCCGTCGCGACGCCGGCGGGTTTCGACCGGCCCTTCCGCCGCTTCCGGCAGCCCCGGTTCGGGGCGGGTCGTCTCGACCAGGCGCGCGTGGTCGACCGGCCGCGGCGTCCGGTGCGTCGTCCACGAGGCGATCTGCCGGCGGCCGTCGGGGTGCAAAGCCCGAGCGAACGTCCACCGGTCGGCGAGCGCCAAGAGGCCGCGCACCGCCCTGAGCTCGCCCGCGTCGGTGCCGCCCCCCACCAGCGTCGCGCCAAAGGCGGCCCGTCCCTCGGCCGTCGCGGTGAGCGCCGCGCGCAGGGCCAACCACCGCGCCGTCAGCTTGCGCCGATCGGCGTCGCCTTCGGGCGTGGCCGGAAGGTCGTCAGCGTAGCAGCGCTCGATGTGCAGCAGCGTGAGCACCGCCTCGGCCAGCGCGCGCTCGGCGTCGGCGGCGTCGCGCGTTCCCGGGAAGCCCAGGTCGAAGAGCTGCCTCATCGAGGTGTCGAGCAGGGGCCACTCGGCAGCCGTCGGCCGGTCGGAGGCGTTCCGCTTGTAGACCCGCCGCTGAATGAAGTCCTTCTTGAACTCGAACAGCGGCAGCTCGGACGTCAGACGCGCCGCCAGCGCCGACGCCTCGGCCTCGACTTCGAACAGGCGGGCGACGAACACCGACAGTCGCTCGGCGACCCGCACCAAGAGCGCCGACCGGGCTGGAGCTGCCAGGCCCTGGCCGGACGACGCCCGGTACCGCGCGAACTGCTCGGAGAGGGCAGGGTCGGCCTGGGCGAGATCGAGGTCGAAGCGGTCGGCCAGGCGCTTCAACCCCTCCGGCCGGTAGAGGTCGT
>JAHFDQ010000575.1 GCA_023248915.1 Archangiaceae bacterium
GGCGTCGGTGTACTGCGCGTCGCAGATGAGCAGGTCGGCGCCCTTGCAGAAGTCGATGAAGCCCTTCGGCAGCCGGCGCAAGGGGTTCTTGACCTTCACCCGTGCCTTGACGTCGACGATGGTCTTGTCGATTTCGTTGTCGGTGGCGTAGACGACCTTCACGCCCCCCGTCTTGAACGAGAAGGCGAGGCTGCCTCCCGGGTGCACCTGTTCGAAGGTCTCGACCTCCACGCCGGCCACCTCGGTGGGGTGGGCCGCCAGGTTGTTGGCGACAATCTTGCCCCCTAGGTCGGTGAAGCGCACCGGGAAGTAGGTGGTGTGCATTTGGCCCGACAAGAGGTCGTGAATGTTCCGGTCTTCCCTCGCGGTGCCGTAGATATGCAGGGTGTTGGTGGGCACGTAGGCGGGGCCGAAAAAGGGAAAGCCCTGAATGTGGTCCCAGTGGAAGTGGCTGAACACCATGTGCGCGGTGATGGGGTTGTTTCCGAACCGCCGGCCGAGCTCGAGCCCCAGCTCGCGGACGCCGGTGCCGCCGTCGCAGATGAAGAGGGCGTCGTCGGTGCGCAGCTCGAGGCACGAGGTGTTTCCGCCGAAGCGCGCGGTGCGCTTGCCGGGGGTGGGAATCGAGCCGCGGGTGCCCCAGAACTTCACGAAGACCGCCACTAGTCGCCCTCGTGGTAGACGATGACGACGCCGCCTACTTGAAGTTGGTCGCCGTCTTTCAACGTGGCCGAGTAGATCTTCACGCCGTTCAGGTAGACGCCGTTCCGGCTGTCCAAGTCCTTCGCCACGAACTCTCCGTCGACGTCGGTGATGGACAGGTGGGTGCGGGACAGCTCGGAGGTTTCGATGCGCACGTCGGCGGTGGTGGACCGGCCGATGACGATGCTGCCGCCGTAGAGCCGGATTCTCCGGGGAGCGCCCGGACCGCTGATCAGCTCGAGCCGGTGCTGCCTCTTGGCGCGCTCGACTTCCCGCACGGGAATGCGAATGGTCGAGGTCTTCGGCTCATTCTTTCGCGCCACAAGCAGCCGTTTATCACGGGCCGTCCGGCACCCGGAAACTTTAGCGAGCCGGGCCGGCTTGGCGGTCACTCTAGTTCGTGAACCCGCAGGGGGACGGGCAGGTGCCGCCGCCCGCCCCGTTCGACGACGGGTAGCCCGACATCGCGGTGTGCACCACGTACGGCACGTCGGCGTACGACGCCCGGTCCACCCCGATGACCTTGATGTAGAACTTGCCGGCCGAGACGTACTGGCTCTCGAAGCAGAAGCAGCCCCACGGCAGAGCGGTCACGGTGGAAGCCGATGAGCTCTCGCTCTGCGAGAACATCGGGTGGAAGGTCACCCCGGTCTGGCCCGCGCTGTGCCACCCGCCCAGGTCGCCTCCGACGTAGCCAATCTCGCGCGTCACCGAGCACCCGCCGCCGCCGCAGAAGGTCACCTCGAGAATGATGTCGAACGGGGCCGGCCCGCC
This sequence comes from Archangiaceae bacterium, assembly GCA_023248915.1. GTDB lineage: Bacteria > Myxococcota > Myxococcia > Myxococcales > Myxococcaceae > JAHFDQ01. Next base: position 1,477 of record JAHFDQ010000575.1, read on the forward strand.
CGAGGGCTTGCTCACTTCCCACGAGAGTTCCCAGGTCTGGTCGCCCGAGGCGCCGCCAAAGCTGATCTCATATTCGTCGGCGTCGCTGGCGAAGCCGTCGTAGTCACGGGGGCCGCGTAGCCCGTCGCCGTTGTTGGGGTCGTTGTAGCGGAAGTACCCGTAGCCGTAGCTCAGGTGTCCGGTGAGGTCGGCCGGCATGCCGGCGGTCACCGCGTGTTCGGTGCCGCCGGACCAGCTGCTGGTTTCGTTCGCGTCCTCGGCGCGCCACTCGACCTGGAGCGAGTAGTCCAGGTCGTCGGCGAAGTCGTTCCCCTCGTCTCCGTAGAGGATGTAGTAGGTGACCGGCGTCGCGTGCGGAGGCACCGGCACCGCGCCCTCGAAGTTGCGCAGCTTGGAGAACATGACCTCTTCCTCGCGCGCCGAGGTGAGGCACCGCGAGGGGACCATGTCGCAATAGGCGTCGACCAGCCCCACGACGTCGGGGTCGTTATTGTCGGGGTGGCGCGGGCAGACCGCTTCGTTCGTCTTGCAGGCGGTGGCGCCCTGGGTGGCGATGGAGAAGACGCGAATCTGATGGTCCTTCGGCCCCGGCAGCGGCGGGTACCTGGCTCCCGAGGTGCCCGGCGTCAGGTGGTAGTACAGGACGGACGGCCCGCTGGTCGCGGCCAGGGTGAACCCGAACCACTCGGGGTCGGGCACGTGGTCGAGCCGGCCGGTGAAGGTGTTCGACGCGCCAGGGGCCGACCAACTGGTGGGCGTCGCCGTCTGGAGGGTGTCGTTCGGTTCGCTGTTCGGGTCGAGCTCGTCCATCACCTCGACGGTCAGGGTGTACTGGAGGCGCAGATCGCCCGGAATGGGCTGGGTCGAGTTGCCGACGTAGCCTTCCACCTTGAGGGTGTAGGTGCCCCCGGTGGTGATTCGGGCGGTCGCCAGGTCCACCGCGAGGAAGGCGTTGTCCATGCGCCCTTCCGCGACGGCCTTGTTGGTCGAGTCGTAGAGCGTGTACGCGAGGCGGTAGGGCGGCGGCGGGTTGAGCTTCGCCGAGGTCAGGTGCAGGTAGGTAATCTTCCGCCCGGCCGGCGCGACGAACGAGAAGCGGTCGACGTCTCCGGTGGTCGCGAGGTAACCGGTCGCGGTGCCCGTCTGCATCGCGCCCGAAGCGGCGAGCGCGACCGGGGTGGGCGTGGTGTCGTTCGGTTCGTTGGTGTCGGGATTGTCCATGACCTCGACCTTGAGGGTGTACGGACTCTTCGAGTCGTACACGGGCTTGGCCAGCCCCGAGGCGTCGGTCACCAGCACCAAGAGCTTCGCGCTCGACTCGGTGAACGGCACGATGAGGTCGATGAGCTTCGGCGCCGCCTGGCCGTGCTTGTCGGTGCCGATGGCGAGGCTGGTGGTGCCGTCCTCGCGCATCAGGTTGACCTGCAAGTTTACCGCGGTGTTCGGGGCCGCGTAGCCGGCCGAGACGTGAATCAGGCTGCGCGCGGTGAGGTTCGACGGCAGCGTCACCAGGTACCAGTCCTGGTCGCCAGGCAGCCCGATGTACTCGGTCTTCGCGACGGCGAGGGTGAGCTGGCACTCGGCGACCGTGAGCGCGTCGTTGCGGGTGTTGCACTTGTCAGGTTCGAGCGGGGTGGGGTCGGGTTCGCAGAAGTCGCAACCGGCGTCGTCTTCGCCGGTATTGGTGGGAGGGCAGCCCGCGAGCGCGAGCACCGAGGACATCAAGATGCCGCGCATCACCATTTGACCTAAGCGCATCGACGGCTCCTCGGGGCGACCATCACTCCACGGCCGGGTGAGTGCTGGGGCGAGCACCGGAACAGCAATGGCCGTGCCGGTGGAAACTGAGGGGGATCAGGTTACTACGCCGCGAGAACGACGGAAGGCTGGTGCACAGCCGCACCAAGTGGGGCGGCGAAGCCGCGGGTGCCCATGGGTGTGGTTGTCGTACATGGCGCCGCGCGCCCTCAGGGCAGGAAGCCAATCGACAGCGCCACGGTGTAGGCGGACCAGGACTGGAGCACCAGGTCGTCGTTCGTCCACTGGTCGTAGTCGAAGCGCGGCGATTTCGAGGACAGGAGCGCGAAGAACACCTGGCTGCCCGACCAGACTTCGCGGAGCTGCTCGAGCGCCTGCGGCGGCATCGTCGCCTCGTGCTCGGTGCCGGGCAGCACCACCGACCAGAGCACCAGGTTGCCGGCGAGCGTGGGCTTCAGGAGCAGCACCTGGTGCACGTCGGGGACGGCTCCGGAGTCGCTCGTCCACGACACCGTGCCGTCGAAGCCCGTCTCGTCCGGCCG
>JAHFDQ010000175.1 GCA_023248915.1 Archangiaceae bacterium
GTGACGGTGGGCATGTGGATGGAACGCTTCGTCATCATCGGCATCTCGCTGACCGAGGACTACCTGCCGTCGTCGTGGGGCCACTACGCGCCCACCTGGGTGGACGGGGGCATTCTCGCCGGCACCTTCGGCATCTTCTTCACGCTGGTCTTGCTCTTCGCGCGCGTGCTGCCGGTCATCGCCACCACCGAGGTGAAGATGATTCTCCCGGGGGCCCAGCCCGAGCACCACCACGCGGAAGAACCGCACGGCCCCGAGGCGCTGCCCCAGGCCTCCGCCGCCGGAGGGGCCCATGGCTGAGGCCCCCTTCGCCGTGCTGGGCCTGTACCCGACGGCCCAGGCGCTCACCGACGCCGTGCCGAAGCTGAAGTTGGCGGGCTTCGACGGGCTCGAGGCCTACACCCCGTACCCCATTCACCGGCTCGACGAGGTGCTGGGGCTGAAGAAGACGCCGCTCGGCTTCCTGGTGCTGGGAATGGGCCTGGTCGGTACGGCATCCGCGCTCGGGCTCGAGTGGTTCGCCGACGCGGTGGACTACCCCTTCATCGTCGGCGGCAAGGCGCTGTTCTCGTGGCAGGCCTTCGTGCCGGTCATGTTCGAGGTGACGGTGCTGTTCGCCACCTTCACCGCGGGCCTGGCGATGCTGTTCGTGCTGAACAAGCTGCCCTTCTTCGGCCACCCGGTGCTGGCGTCGAAGTCGATCGCGGCCATCACCTGCGACCGGTTCGCCCTGTCGATTGAGCGCGGCGAAGGGGGAGAAAAGCCCATCGACGTGGCGGCGGCGCGCCGGGCGCTCGAGGCGACGGGGGCCGAGTCGGTCGAAGTCGTCGGCGACCCGGCCGCGGCCGACACCACCGGCGCCTACGCGCCCTTCACCCCGCGCGACGCGGTGAAGGCGGCCCTGATGATCGCGGTGGCGTGCGCCGTTGCGGGCGCGGGCATGTACGCGGCCGTGAAGGTGGTGCTGACGGTGCCGCCCATCACGCACATTCAGAACCAGCCCAAGCTGAACGCCCAGCGGGCGAGCACCTTCTTCGCCGACGGCAGCGGCATGCGGTTGCCAGTCGCGGGGACGGTCGCGCGCGGCCACCTGCCGTACCCCTTCAAGAGCCCCGAAGAAGCCGAAGCCGCCCTGGCCAACCCGCTGCCGCGAACCGCGGCGGTGCTCGAGAAGGGCCGGCGCGAGTACGCCGACCACTGCGGCGTCTGCCACGGCTCGATCGGCAACGGAGAACCCTCGCTGTCGTCGGCGTACGGCGGCAAGCCGGCGAACCTGGTGTCGGCGACCTTCCGCGGCTACTCCGACGCCCGCCTGTACCACGTCATCACCGTCGGAAAGAACGCCATGCCGAGCTACGCCGCCGACCTGGCCGAGGACGAGCGCTGGGCCGTCGTCCACTACCTGCGCGCGCTCCAGCGTTCGCAGAACGCGCGCGACGAGGACGTTCGATGAGCGCCACCGGAAGCGCGGGGAAGCTCTTGGGGGCCGCGGCCCTGGTAGGGCTGTGCGGCGCGGCGGCCACCTACCTGGTCGAGACCCCGACTCGGTTCTGGACCAACTACCTCATCTGGTTCCTCTTCCTGCTCACCGTGGGCCTGGGCACGCTGTTCATGGTCGCGCTCGAGTACCTGGTCGGCAGCGTCTGGAGCGTGCCGGTGCGGCGGGTGCCCGAGCGGCTGGCCTCGTTCACTCTGGTGGCCGGCCCGCTCGCGCTCTTTGGCCTGTTGTCCCTGAAAGTCATCTACCCCTGGACGCAGGCGGGCGCGGCGGCGAACCCGGTGCTGGCCGGCAAGGCGGTGTGGCTGAACGTGCCCTTCTTCGCGGCGCGGGTGGTGCTCTGCCTGTGCCTGTGGGCCGCGTCGTACTGGCTGCTGGTGGGCGGTTCGTTCAAGCAAGACCAGACCCGCGACCCCGCCATCACCGTGCGCTCGAAGCGCTTCGCGCCGTTCTTCATGGCCATCTTCGCCTACAGCGTCACGGTGGTGGCCTTCGACTGGATCTCGAGCCTCGAGCCCGAGTGGTACTCGGACATCTTCGGGGTCTACCTCTTCGCCGGCTCGTTCATCGCTGGGCTGGCCGCGTCGGTGCTGGCGCTCTTCTACCTGGTGGGGAAGGGCCGTCTGCGCGAGGTGCGGTCCGACCACTACTACAACCTGGGCGGCCTGCTCTTCGGCTTCACCATCTTCTGGTCGTACATCGGCTTCGCCCAGTACATGCTCATCTGGTACGCGAACATGCCGGAAGAGGTTTCTTGGTACCGGCTGCGCGTGCAGGGCGACTGGGCGCCGGTCGCGCTGATTCTGGCCGCGGTCCACTTCGTGATTCCGTTCTTCGCGCTCGTGTCGAGCCGGGCGAAGAATGATCCCACTCGGCTGAAGCGGGTGGCGGTGCTGGCCCTCTTCGCGCACCTGCTCGACCTCTACTGGATGGTGTACCCGACGCTGGGCCGCGGGCCGATGCCGGGCTGGCCCGAGCTGTCGTTCGCGCTGCTCTTCTTAGGGGGCGGGCTGCTCTGGGCCCGCCAGTCGATGGGGCACGGGGCCGACCTGCCGGTGGGCGACCCCTTCCTGAAGCAGGGCTTGGAGTTCCGCCTATGACTCTGGCCCCCGGTAGCGACAACCAGCGACTGGTGACCCAGGTAGTCCTGGCGCTCGGCGCGCTCGCCCTGTTCGCGCTCTTCGCCCTCATCGTCCTGCCTGGAATTCTGGGTGAGGGGCGGGTCGAACCGACGCAGCCCTCGGGCCAGAAGTCGGCGGCCGCGAGCGAAGGCTGGCTGGACCGCGCCGAGGCACCGGCCGAGAAGGGGCACGAGATACCGCCCATCGTCCCGGCGGAAGTCCTGACGCCGAACCTCAAGCTGCTCATCCGGGGAAGGACGCTTTTCGCTAAGAATTGCGTGCCCTGCCACGGCCCGAGCGGAAAGGGCGACGGCCCCTCGGCCGAGTCGCAGAATCCGCGGCCGCGCGACTTCACCGTGCAGACCGGCTGGAAGAATGGCTTCCGGGTGACTGACATCTTCAAGACGGTGACCGACGGCATCAAGGGCACGGGCATGGCCGGCTACGACTTCATGCCGCCGAGGGACCGCATGGCGCTGGTGCACGCGGTGCGGGCCTTTGGAACCTTCGACCACGGTCAAGAAGACGCGGCGTTGATCGAGGCCCTGTCCGCCCAGTTCAGGACGGCCGGAGGCCAGGTGCCCAACCGAGTGCCGGTGAGCCAGGCGATCGCGAAGCTGGGCTCGGAGTTCAGCGCGCCGCGCCCGTTGCGCGCGCCCGCGCCGGGAGACCCTGCGGTCGACGTCTTCCGGAAGGCGGTGGCCGACCCGGCCCGGGTGGCGCAGGCGCTGACGGCTTCGAAGGGGTGGAGGACGGACGCGTCGGCGCTCGCCCGGGTGGCCGTCGGAGGCGCTCCGGCCAACGGCTTCCGGACCTCGATCGCCACGCTGCCGGCGGAAGACTGGGAAACCCTGCGGGTTCTGCTCGAGAAGTCCTTGGGCGAGGCGCCGGCCCCATGACGAAGCGGTTCTTCCTCGCGGCGTGGCTGGCGCTGGGCGCTGGCGGTGCGTTGGCCGCGGGCGAGCCCAAGGTGGCGCCGGCGAGCGAAGTCGGCATCGACGAGAAGCTCGGCGAAACCGTCCCGCTCGACCTGGTGCTCACGGACGAGAAGGGCCGGCGGGTGGCCCTCGGCGATCTCATCGACAAGCCGACGATTCTCACCCTGGTCTACTTCCGCTGCTCGGGCCTCTGTTCCCCCTTGCTGAACGGCGTCGTCGACGTGCTTTCGCGGTCGGACCTCGAACCGGGCAAGGCGTACCAGGTGATCACCGTCAGCTTCGACGACCGCGACGGGCCCGAGCTGGCGGCGGCGAAGAAGGCGAACTACCTGAAGCAGTTGAAGGTGACGTTCCCGGAGGGAGCCTGGCGCTTCCTCACCGGCGACGCGGCGACCACCCGGAAGCTGGCCGACTCGGTGGGCTTCCGCTATCGCAAGGAAGGGGAAGACTTCCTCCACCCGGCGTCCATCTTCGTCTTGTCGCCGCACGGGAAGATCGCCCGCTACCTGTACGGCATCACCTACCTGCCCTTCGATCTGAAGATGGCGCTGCTCGAGGCCTCGGAAGAACGCACCGGGCCGACCATCAGCAAGCTGTTGCGGTTCTGCTACAGCTACGATCCTCGAGGGCACCGCTACTTCCTGAACATCACCCGCGTCGCGGGGCTGTTCACGCTGCTCTTGATCGCGGGCTTCGCGATCTCGCTCAGGGTTCGCGGAAGGGCCAAGCCAGCGACACGGGAGCCTGCATGACCGTCGCGGACACCGCACACGCCGCCGGGGGAAGCTTCCTCGACACGCCCGGGCGCCCTGGCATTGCCGGGTGGATCTTCTCGACCGACCACAAGCGCATCGCCATTCTGTACCTGACCGCGATGCTGACGTTCTTCGCGATCGGCTCGGCGCTGGGCGTCGCGATGCGGCTCGAACAGCTCACCCTGGGCGAGACCGTGATGAGCGCGACCACCTACAACGCGATGTTCACGTTGCACGGCGTGTTGATGATCTTCACCTTCGTCATTCCCGGGCTGCCGGCGGTGTTCGGCAACTTCACCCTGCCGATTCTGATCGGCGCCAAGGACGTGTCCTTTCCCCGGCTGAACCTCTTCTCGTGGTGGCTGTTCATGCTCGGAGCGACGATCGCCGTCACCTCGCTGTTCACCGGCGGCGGGCCGCCCGACACCGGCTGGTCGTTCTACGTGCCGTACAGCATCAAGACCGGCACCAACGTGCCCCTGGCTGTGCTGGGCGCGTTCATTCTGGGCTTCTCGTCGATTCTGACCGGGCTCAACTTCGTCACCACCGTGCACCGCATGCGCGCCCCTGGCATGTCATTCATGAACATGCCGCTGTTCCCGTGGGCGCTCTACGCCACCGGCTGGGTGCAGATCATCGCCACGCCGATCATCGGCATCACGCTGCTCTTGGTCATCTTCGAGCGGCTGTTTCACATCGGCATCTTCGACCCGGCCATCGGCGGCGACCCGGTGCTCTACCAGCACCTGTTCTGGATTTACTCGCACCCCGCCGTGTACGTGATGATCATCCCGGCGATGGGGGCGATCTCCGAGATCATCCCCACCTTCGCGCACCGGACCATCTTCGGGTACCGCGCCATCGCCTACTCCAGCCTCGCCATCGCCGGCCTCGGTTCACTGGTCTGGGCCCACCACATGTTCACCAGCGGGTTGAGCGAGGTGTCGGTGCTGGTCTTCTCGCTCTTGACGTTCCTGGTGGCGATTCCCAGCGCCATCAAAGTCTTCAACTGGGTGGCGACGCTCTACAAGGGGTCGATCGAGCTGACGGCGTCGCTGCTCTACGCGCTGTCGTTCATCTTCCTGTTCAGCATCGGCGGGCTGACCGGGCTGTTGAACGGCGCGCTCGCGGTGAACGTGCACATCCACGACACCTACTTCATCGTCGGCCACTTCCACTACGTGATGTTCGGGGGCACCGGCTTCGCCTTCTTCGCGGCGCTGCACTACTGGTTTCCCAAGATGTTCGGCAAGCAGGTGAACGAACGGCTGGCGAAGATCGCCTGGGTGCCGACGTTCATCGGCTTCAACATGCTGTACTTCACGATGATGGTGCTCGGAGTGCAGGGCATGCCGCGCCGCTATTACGATCACCTGCCTCAGTTTCACTGGGGGCACGTCTTCGCCACGGTCGGTTCGTGGGTGCTGGTGCTGGGCCTGTTGATGATGTTCGGCAACCTCTTGGCCGCGCTGTTCCGCGGCAAGAAGGCGCCGGCCAACCCGTGGGGCGGGGTGACGCTCGAGTGGACGGTGCCGTCGCCGCCGCCGGTCCTCAACTTCGACACCGAACCGGTGGTGAACGCGCGCCCCTACGCCTTCAACCCGGGGACGGAATCATGAGCGCCCCCGAAGCGGCCGTCGCCGCCGCCCACCCCGCCGAGCACCGCGACTACCAGGGCTCGAAGATCGGCATGTGGCTGTTCCTCTTCACCGAGCTGGTGCTCTTCGGTGGCATGTTCATCGTGTACTCGGCCTACCGGGGCATGCACCCCGACGCGTTTCACAAGGCCGCGGGCGAGCTGAACGTCGTCATCGGAGTGGTGAACACCCTGGTGCTCTTGACCAGCAGCCTCTCGGTCGCCCTGTCGATCAGCGCCCTTCAGCGGGGGCGGAAGGGGCTGTCGCTGGGGCTGATCGGCGTCACCATGGCGCTGGGGCTGGTATTCCTCGTGAACAAGTACTTCGAGTGGTCGCACGAGATTCACAACGGCCTGTACCCCGGGTCGCCCCACCTGATGGACCTGCCCCCCGGCGAACGCCTGTTCTTCGGGCTCTATTACACGATGACCGGGCTGCACGGCGCGCACGTGATCATCGGCCTGACGGTGCTGGGCGTGATGGCGTGGCTGCTTAACAAGGACCGCATCCGGGCCGACGACTTCATCAAGCTCGAGAACGCCGGGCTGTACTGGCACCTCGTCGACGTCATCTGGATCTTCCTCTTGCCGCTGTTCTACCTGGCCGCCTGAGAGGGCTCGCGATGGAACACAAAGCAGAACACGCGGCGGAACACCCCATCGTCGGCTACGGCACCTTCGTCGGAGTCTGGGCGGTGCTGGTGGCGCTCACCGCCTCGCTGGTCGCCGTCAGCGCGCTGCACCTGGGCAACCTGGGCATTCTCGCGGTGCTGATAATCACCCCGCTGAAGGCTTCGCTGGTCCTCTATTACTTCATGCACCTGAAGTACGAGGACACCACGCTGAAGCTGATGGTGTTCGTCGCCCTCGGCGCGCTGGTCATCTTTCTCGGGCTGCTGATGCTCGACTACTCGGCACGGTAGAAGACATGTTCGAGAGCGCTTCCAACGTCGCGGGAAAAGTGGACGAGGTCTTTCTCTACATCACCGCGCTGTCGGTGGCGTTCCTCGTCTTCATCACCGCGGTGATGATCTACTTCGTCGTCAAGTACAGCCGAAGCCGCAACCCGAAGGCCGAGGACATCGAGGGCCACTTCTGGCTCGAAGCGACGTGGACGGGCGTCCCGCTCGTGCTCTTCCTCTCGATGTTCTACTTCGGGTGGACCAACTACCGGTACATGCGGACGGTGCCGCGCGACGCGATGGTGGTGAAGGTGCTGGCCCGGCAGTGGGCGTGGGCCTTCGTCTACCCCAACGGCAAGCAGACCAGCGAGCTCACCCTGGCGCTCGACCGGCCGGTGAAGCTCGAGCTCGAGTCGGCCGATGTGGTGCATGGCTTCTTCATTCCCGCCTTCCGGGTGAAGGAAGACGTCGTGCCGGGGAGGAAGAACTACACCTGGTTCTCGCCCACGGTGGTCGGCAGCTACGACATCGAGTGCACGGTCATCTGCGGGGTCAACCACACGTACATGCTCTCGAAGGTGAACGTGGTGCCCGAGGCCCTGTTCAAGGACTGGTACTTCGGCGACAGCACCGAACCGCCCAAGGCGGCCGCGGCCGGCCCGGGGACGAAGGTGGACCCTACCGGAGACCCGGGCAGGGGCGGGCAACTGGCGCAGGCGAAGGGGTGCACGGCCTGCCACACCGCCGACGGCTCGAAGCTGGTGGGGCCGACCTGGAAGGGGGCGTACGGCAGGCGGGAGACGCTGCTAGGGCGCGACGCGCCGGTCCCCGTCGACGACGCTTACCTGGTGCGCGCGATTCGAGACCCGCAGGCGGACGTGGTGAAGGGGTACGGGGCGGTGATGCCGCCGCAGCGGGTGAGCGACCAGGACGTGCGCGACCTCGCCGCGTACATCAGGGCGCTGCCGTGAGGGCCTCATGAAGCACCTCGCCATGCTTTCCGAGCTGATGAAGGTGCGCATCTCGGTGGTGTCGACGCTGTCGGCGGTGACCGGCTTCGCGGCGGCCGCGCACGGCTTCTCGGTGGGGACGGCGCTGGCGTGCCTCGGCGTGTTTCTGCTCGCGGCCGGGGCCTCGGCCCTGAACGAAGTGCAAGAGCGCCACCTCGACGCGCGAATGGAACGCACCCGCCACCGGCCGATTCCGTCGGGCCGCATCTCGGCCCAAGCCGCGCTCGCCGTGGCCATTGGGACGTCCGCGTGCGGCTTCGCGGTGCTGTGGGGGTGCGCCAACCTCACCTCCGCGCTGCTCGGGCTGGCGGCCCTCGGCTGGTACAACGGCGTGTACACGTACCTGAAGCGCGTCACCGCCTTCGCCGTGGTGCCGGGGTCGGTCATCGGGGCGATTCCCCCGGCCATCGGCTGGACGGCCGCCGGGGGCGACCTGCTCGACGCGCGGTTGCTCGCGCTCTGCTTCTTCTTCTTCGTCTGGCAGGTGCCGCACTTCTGGCTGCTCTTGTTCCGTCTCGGCAAGGACTACGAGAACGCGGGCTTCCCGACGCTGACGCAGCTCTTCAGCACCGCCCAGTTGGGCCGGCTGACCTTCGTGTGGATGGTCGCCACCGGAGTCTCGAGCCTGCTGATTCCGCTGTTCGGGCTCTCGGCTTCCCCGTGGATTGCCCTGGCGTTGGCGGCGTCGGGGGCCTGGCTGTGCGTCGTGGCGTCGAGGCTGGTGCGGGCCGAGGAGAAGCAGCCGAAGCTGCGGCTGGCCTTTCGGGACATCAACATCTTCGCGCTGCTGGTGATGGGGCTCGTCACCCTGGACGCGGTCGTGCCCCTGTAACGAAAAGCGCTATTTGCACTAGGGTTCCGTTAGTGCTATTCGTTAGCGTAACGCAATCGAAGTGCGCGTATTGAACCCATGGAGCGGAGCCTCTCCAAGAACGAAGCGAAGGTCATCCTCGACCTCGAGTGGCGCGGCCAGGCGACGTTGAGGCTGGCCGAGCTTCGGCAGACGCTCGGCGCCTCGGAGAGCTACGCCCGCTTTCTCGCCCACAAGCTGGTCCAGAAGGGGTGGCTCGAACGGCTGAGGCCCGGGCTGTTCCGCCTGGTGCCCGCGGCCCGAGGTCGAGAGGGCGTCGCCGACGCAAACCCGCTCGCGGCCGGCGCGGCGCTCGTCTCGCCCTATTTCTTCTCGTTCGGCACAGCCTGCACCCACCACGGCCTGACCGAACAGGTGTTCTCTGAGGTGTACATCGCTTGCCGGAAACGTCGCCGGCCAGTCGTCGTGCGCGGCAAGCGCTACGTGTTCGTCGAGGTCCCGCGGGAGCGCTTTTTCGGCTTCGCCGAGCAGTCGGTGCTCGGAGAGCCCGTCCAGATGGCGACGCTCGAGCGCTCGCTCCTCGACGCGCTCGACCGCCCGCAACACGCCGGCGGCCTCGGCGAAGTGTCGCGCGTCGTCCTGCGCGCGGCCCCTCGCGTCGCTTGGCCTGCGCTTCTGGACCTCGCTCACCGTTGGCAGGCTGCAGCCGTGCTCCAGCGGCTCGGGTTTCTGCTCGACCTGCATCGCGCCGACGTGCCCGCAGACGTGCGGTCCGAGCTCGTCGAGCTGACCCGAGGTGCGAGTAGGGTCCGGCTCGGCCCGCGTGCGAAGTGGGGTTTCGCCGGCAAGCTCGTGCAACCATGGACCGTCGTCGAGAACGTGCCACGCGAAGTTCTCGTCTCGGCGACCGACCAAGGTCGTCGACGGGTCGTCTTTCGACCGAAGCGAGCCGCGGAGTGATCGCGGACAAGTTCGTGGACCTCTACGCGCGCAACAGCGGGCTGCGCGACAAGTTGATCGCCGAGCGGGACGTCGTGCTCACGTACGCGCTCCGCGTGCTCGCGGACGACGGCGTGATGAACCATCTCGCGTTCAAGGGCGGCACCTGCCTGCGCAAGCTCGTATTCGGCTCGGCCGGCAGGTTCTCCGAGGACCTCGACTTCACGATCGACAGCACGGAGCCCGACGACGACGTGCTCGTCCGCCTCGTCGAGGTGTTCAACCGCGAGCACTTCGGCATCACTTTCGTCTTCGACGAGTACTACAAAACCGACGACGATACGTCGTTCGGCGGCGATGTCTTCTACAGGCACTCGTGGAACGACGCCGGGCATTTTCGGCTCAAGGTGAGCTTGCGCGAACGCCCGACGCTGCCAGCGACGGCCCGGCCGATGCCGCACCAGGCCTACTTCGATCGCCTCGAGTTCCCGACATTTGCCGTGCGCTCGCTCGAGACGATCGAGATGATCGCCGAGAAGGTCCGCGCCGCGTTTCAGAGGGCGAAGGTGCGCGACCTCTACGATCTGCACCGCTTCGCGACCAAGCCCTTCGACGGTGAGCTGCTCCGCGCGCTCGTCGTGCTCAAGCTGTGGCAGGTCCGCGACCCGTTCGTGCCCGACGCGCTTTTCACGAAACTTCGCGGCGGCAATTACGACTGGGCTGACCTGCACCGGCTGCTTCGACCCGCCGACCACGTCGATCTCGAGGAACTCATCACAACGGTCGAGCGCCGCTTCGACGTGCTCCGTCACCTGACCGGGCTCGAGCAGGCCGTCATCGCGGATGCGCGCCGCGCACGCAGTCCCTCGCCCGCAGAA
>JAHFDQ010000176.1 GCA_023248915.1 Archangiaceae bacterium
GCGGGGGGCCGGGCAGGAACTGGTTTTCCCGGCCGCTGAGAAGGCTCTGTCCGGCAGCAGCCCGCGCCTGGCAGTAAAGTTGAGTTTGACCGGGCGACCGTGGTTCAGTGAATGGCTGATTTGTAGCCAGGAGAGGGTGCCATGCCGAATCGCATCGGTTCAGGAATTCCAACCGCGCCGACCGTGGGTCCCGCGGCGTCAGACGGCTCGAAGTACCAGGTTCAGTCCGGCGACACGCTCGCGAAGATTGCCTCGAAGTTCGGGGTGACGACCGCCGCGCTGGTGACCGCCAACCAGGCGCGCTACCCCGCCCTGGCGACCAACGCTTTGGCGCTGCAGGCCAACTGGTCGCTGGACATCCCGCAGGGTGGGACACCCGGGCAGGCACCGTTCACTCCGGCCAACGTGGGCTGGAAGCCGCGCTCGAACGACCGCATCACCTTCGTCGCGATGAACAACTCGGCCGAGCACCACGCCGAGGACGAGGCCAAGGCGCTCACCGCGCGCGGCGCCGACGTGCAGCTCATCAAGGACCAGAAGGACGCCGACGCCGACACCATCACCACCACCCGGAACGGGGTGAAGACGCGGCACGACCTCACCACCCGGGAAGGCGCGACGTCGTTCGCGCTAACCCTGGGCCTGCCGGCGGACCAGACGAAGAAGATTGCGGAGGTGCTCCTGCACGCTGACTCGGACGGGTCGGTGTCCAAGAACGACGGCCGCGACGAGCTGGCGCAGATTGCGCAGACCTGGGCCGAGGCCGAGCGCGGAGGGCAGATTCCCTCGCGGCTCATCCTCTCGGGCCACCACGTGGGCGGCGGCGTCTACGGCGAGAACAACGGGCGGCTGGCCTGGCCCTGGGTGGCCGAACTGTCCAACGCGATGCCCCGCGGGGCGAGCACCGTCGAAGACCTGATGATCGCCGGCTGTTACTCGGGCGGTCAGGACGCGATGGAGAAGTACCAGTCCATGTTCCCGGCGGTGAAGACAATCGTCGCCTACAACGGGTCGTCGCCGGGAGCGGCGTCGGGCGCGACCGCCCACCAGAAGGCGTGGGAACAGGCGACTCGCGGCGACAAGCAGACTATCGACCGGAAGATTTTCGACGGCATGCGCAAGGGCGAGAACGTCGCCGTCTGGACCAAGGCCCACGGCTACCAGGACGGTAAGCCGCCCGCGTCGAGGGACGAGCTCTTGGCGACGCGCGCCAACTACCAGGCCGACTACGACAAGGCCTTGAAGGGCGACGTCCCCATTGCCGACCCACAGACGGGGACGGTGCGCGACTTCTACAACTACACCCAGCGGCTGATTCAACACCCCGACACGACACCGGCACAGCGCACCGAGCTCGAAGGGGTGCGCGACCAGACCATCCGCCTGCTGTTCTACCCGGTCGTTGCGGGCCGCTTCGCCGACGCGAACGCCGCGAAGGTCGACGCGGGCTTCCGGGCGCTCGGGCTGCCGGTGCCGAACTTCAAGACGATGTCCCGGAAGGAAGCCTTGACCGCCCTCGACGGCTTCCAGGCCAAGCTTCAGGCGACGCCCAATGCCCCGGGCGCGGCGACGCAAGTCGCGGCCATGCTCCAGGACTTCCGGAACCTGAAGCCGAACGCCATCCCCGACACCTGGGTCTGAGACCGGCGCCCGAACCTAGAAGCGGTAGCGCAACCCGAGCGCCGCCGAGCCGTAGACGCCGCCGGGCAACAGCGTGCCCGCCTCGACCGTCAGCGTCACCCACTCGTAGGCGGCTTCAATCTCGGCCGCTCCCAAGAGAAGCGAGCCCTGGTACAGCGGCAGCCAGCGCGCACCCACCACCAACCGCGAGGCCTGGTTGTCCACCACCGCCACCGCCAGGGTGGGGCCGGCGGCGATCAGCTCGGAGTACTGGACCGGGTTCTGCACGCGCCGGTACTCGCCGGCGAAGCCAATCGAGACCCGCCCCAGCCAGGCGCGAACCTCGGGCACCGCCTGCATCTGCTGCGTCGCGCGGCCCGGCGACACCTCGTTGAGGAAGCGCACCGTGGCCCGAAGCTCGAGCCCGCCCTGCATTCCCTCGAAGGGGCGGTCGAACCAGAAGCTCTTGCGCACGTTCAACGCGCCGCCGGCCAGGTACGAGTACTTGCCCGTCGCCGTCATTCCGGTGGCTGAGAGGCCGCCACCCGCGGCGCCGAGCTGAATCGAACCGTTCGACCGCGCCTCGGGGTCGACGTAGTGCGCCTCGGCGATTTGCTTGTCGGCCTCGGCGCGCCGCGCCTCTTCGGCGGCCGCCGCGGCCGCGGCCGTCTTCTTGGCTTCCTCGGCCTGCTGTTCCTCGGCGGCGGTGAGGGTGTGCTCGATTTCGGCCACCTTCTGCTCGTGCTCGGCGGCCAGCTTCGCCGCCAACTCTTCCCGCTGCTTCTTGTCGGCGGCGTCCTGGGCCTCTTCGGCCTTGCGGCGGGCCTCGCGTTCTTCGGAGCGCTTCTTCACCCCTTCGTCCAGCGCCCGAAGCTGCTCTTCCAGCTTCTGCTTCTCGGCGACCTTGGCGCCCTCGAGGCTCTTGCGCAGTTCGGCCCGGCGGGCCTCCTCGGCCTGCTCGCGCTGCTTCTCGGCGTCGGCGACCGCGGCCCGCCGCGCCAATTCCTGGGCGCGCAGCGCCTCTTCCTTCTTCCGGGCCTCTTCCTCGCGGGCGGCGCGCTCGGCCAGCGCCTGGGCCTCGGCCGCGCGCCGGGCCTCTTCCTGGGCCTTCCTCACCGCGCGCTCTTCCGCGGCCTTCTTCTCGGCCGCCGCGCGCTCGGCCAGGTCTTTCGCCTCTTCCTCTTTCCGAAGCCGTTCCTTCTCTGCGCGTTCGACCCGGTCCTGCGCGTCGCGGCGCTCTTTCTCGGCGCGGTCCGCCGCGTCCTGGCGCTGCCTCTCGAGCTGTTCCTCGCGCTCTTTCTGAAGCTTCGCTTCGCGCTCGGCCTTGTCCTGAATGTCGCGGGCCCGCTGTTCCTCGGCTTCCTTCTTCTTCTTCTCGACCTCTTCGGCGGCTTCCTTGCGCCGCTTGTCGTCCTCGCGCTTCTGGTCGGCGAGCTGTTCTTCCTTCTCTTTGCGGGCCTTCTCGGCCTTTTCGGCCTGCTCGGCCTTTTCCTCGGCGGCCTTGACGCGCTGTTCCTCGGCTTTCTTGGCCGCTTCGGCGATGCGCTCGCGTTCTTCCTCGGCCTTATCCTCGGCGGCGCGCCGCTTTTCCTCCTCGGCCTTCCTGGCCTTCTCGGCCGCGGCTTGACGCTCTTCCTCGGCCTTCTTGGCGATTTCGGCCGCCAGCCGCTTCTCGGCTTCGGCCTTCTTCGCGGCCTCCGCCGCCGCGCGTTGCCGTTCCTCTTCGGCCTTCTTCGCGATTTCCGCCGCGAGCCGCTTCTCGGCTTCCGCCTTCTTCGCGGCTTCCGCCGCCGCGCGCTGCTGTTCCGCTTCTGCCTTCTTGGCGGCTTCCGCCGCGCGCCGCTTCTCCTCTTCCGCCTTCTTCGCGGCTTCCGCCTCGGCGCGCTTCCGTTCCTCTTCCGCCTTCTTCGCGCTCTCCGCCGACTCGCGCTTGGCCACCTCGGCGGCCACCCTCTGGCGTTCTTCGTCGGCGCGCTTGTCCGCCTCGAGCTTCGCCGCCTGCTTTCGGGCTGCCTCGGCCGCCTGCGCCTGGCGCGCCGCTTCGGCGATCGCCGCTTCGCGCATCAGGCGGTCTCGTTCCTGGCGCTCGGTTTCGTTCTGCTTTTCCTTCTCGGCGTTCGCCGCGGCCCCCTTCAACTGGGCCTTGCAGCCGTCGACCGCCCCGGCCGCCCACTTCTGGTAGGCGTCGTACTCCGCCGCCACCCGCTGGTGGTGCGCCCCCGCCTTCCTCCGGGAATCGGCCGCCGCCGCCATCTCGCTCGGCCCTTCGTCACACGGCGCCAGCATGTGCGCCGGCGCCGGCCCCGGTCGGACGAAGGAATAGCGCTGCCCGTTCAGGGTGCGTTCCATGTCCGCGAGCAGCACCCCTTCTTCGTGGCGGCTGGCGCGCTCGACGGCCGCGCGGGCCAGGTTGGAGCAGCCGCCGCGGGCCTTGGCGCAGGCCTCTCCGGTGCCCCCGGGCGAGCAGGCCTTCACCGCCCGGTCGAGGGCCAGGGCGAGCATCTCGTCCTGCTGGGCCGACTCTTTGAGCGGCGAAGAGTCGCGGCGAACCGGGTCTTCGCACTCGGCCACGGGCGTCGCCGCGGGCATCGCGGCCGTCGTTGCCGCGGGCGCCGCGGCGGGTCCGCCTTCCCGTTTCGCCTTAGCGGGGGCCCCCTTCGGGACTACGGCCTGCACCACCGAGGGCGCCGCCGAAGGCCCCGGGGCCGGTGCGGGGCCCTTGGGCGCGGGTGGAGTGACGGACAGCAACCACAGCAGACCCATTCCGGCGCCAAGCGAGCTCATGCGGGGCGAGAGCCTAGTTCAGCCTTCGGCGCCGAGCACGGAACGTCTTCGTTGGCGCTTAGGCCCCGGCCTCTTCGCCGAGCGCCGCCGCCGCGCCCATCGGCAGGCTGAACAGGAAGGTGCTGCCGCGCCCGCGCTCGCTCTCGACCCAGATTCGGCCGCCGTGCGCTTCGACGAGCATGCGGGTGATGTACAGGCCCAGCCCCAACCCTTCGACCTTGCGCGAGTCGGCCACCCGGAAGAACCGCTCGAACAGGTGGGGCACGTCGTCGGACGAGATGCCCAGGCCCCGGTCGGCCACCGAGGTGACGACGCTGTCGCCGGCCCGCTCGATGCGCAGCACCACCTCGGAGTCGGGCGCCGAGTACTTGAGCGCGTTGGTCAGGAGGTTAGTCAACACCCGCTCGAGCCGGCCGGGGTCGACGTTCAGCACCGGCACGTCTTCCAGCACCTCCAGCCGCACCCGGTGCGGAGCGGTCGGTTCGACCAGCGTGTCCACCAGGCCGGCCGCCAATTCGGGAAGCGACGTCGGCGCGCGGCGCAGCTCGAGGATTCCCGCCTGCAGCCGGGTGGAGTCGACCAGGTCGCCAATCATGGCGTTCAGCCTCCGGCCGCCGGCGAGGATGGCGGCCACCGCCCGCTGCTCGCGCTCGCCGCCGGTGGCGAGCCGGCGCTCGAGAATCTGCGCCGAGCCGAGAATGCCGGTGAGCGGACCGCGCAGGTCGTGCGAGATGAGGTGAACCAACTCTTCCTTGATGCGAGCCGCTTCCTTCAGCGGGGTCACGTCCTGGAAGACGGCCACCGCGCGCCGCATGCCCGCGCCCAAGTCGAGCAGCACGCAGTTCACCATCAACGTCACCGACGTGCCGTCGGGCCGATGGATGACGACCTCCTGCCGGGTGACGGGTTCGCCGCGCAGCGCCCGCGACAGGGGAAGCTCGTCGGGCGGGTACGCCACCCCGTCGGGGCGGAAGAAGCCATAGTCGGCGGCCCTCGCGTCGATGTTCGTCCCGGCGGGAATCTCGCGGCCGATGAGCAGCCGCGCGGTCCGGTTGGCGAGCACCACCTTCCCCTCGGCGTCGGCGACGAAGGCCCCTTCAGGCAGCCGCTCGAGCAGGTTGGTGAGCTGTTCCGCCTGGCGCTTGGCCTCGGCGCTCGCTTCGGTCGCGAGCAGCGTCTGGGCCCGCAGCTCGGCGTCCCGTTCTTGCAGCCGCCCGGCCATCTCGTTGAAGGTTTCGCTCAGGCCCTCGAGCTCGGCCGGGCCAGGAGCGCGGACTCTTCTGGCCAGGTCTCCGCGGCCCAGAGCCTTGGCCTCTTCCTGCAGCCGATTCAGCGGTCCGGTGATTCTCCGCCCCAGCGAAACCGCCAGGTAGAAGGCCGCCGCGGCGACCATCGCCGCCGTCCCGAACGAACCGTACAGCGACCGGTTGAGCGACGCGCGCAGCGCCGCCTTGGCCTCGGTGGACACCGACGTCCAGCCCATGGCGGGAATGGGGGTGAACGAGGCAATCTTCTCGAGCCCGTCGATGTTCGAGACGAACTCCGCGGTGCCGGACTCGCCCCGCCGGGCCGCCTCGACGAACGAGCGCCGGCTGGACGCCACGCGCTGGTCCCACGACAGGTCCACCTCGGGGTACCGGTAGACGGTCAGCCCCTTGCGGTCGAGCAGGCCGACGGTGCGGTCGGTCGAGGTCTGCCGGGCGATGACGGCCCCCAGCTTTCGCGGGTCGACGTAGGCCACCGCCGCGCCGACGAGCTCGCCGTGCTCGCCGCGAATGCCTCGCGCCACGACGAAGGACGGCGCGTTCGGGCCCGGCTCGGGCAAGAGGTCGGACACCGTCCATTCCTTTCCCGCGACGAGCTCGCGGAAGAACCAGGCGTCGCGCACGCTGCGCAGCGGGGCGGTGCCCGGGCCGAGCGAGACCTCCTGCGCGTGAGAGGTCACCCACGCGAACCGGCGCACCTCGGGGTACTCGCTGGCCTTGGACGGCAAGAGCTTCTCGAGCTCGATGTCCGCGCCCGGCACGGCCAGGTGCAGCCCGAAGGCGAGTTCCTGGTGCAACAGGTCGCGGACGAAGGCGTCGAACGAGGCGCCGGCGCCGCGGGCAATCTCACTGGCCGAGGCGGCTGACTCGGCCTGGCGCTCGGACAACCGGGCCTGGTACTCGAGCACGGTCACCGCGAGCTCGGAGGCCAGCATGATGCCGAGCACCGTCCCCACCGTGCCACGGACGGTGCGAGGCAACAGCCGACCCAGCAGGCCTGGGTTCGAAGCTGGGGCGTGAGACGACTCGGGCATGATGCGCGGCTGCGGACCGCCCGGACCACCGTGGTGCCGGGCGTGCGCCGCGTAGACTCGCTCATTTCGGGCCCGCTGTCTGCGAGCGCGGCGCTTGCCTGCTGCTCAGCCGTCCCAGGCCTCGAGCCTGAGCTCGTGTTGGCTCAAGGGAACATAGCGCGTATGCTATTGTGGTTAATGAAGGTCTCCTACTACCGAACGGCGCGCGGTCACGAGCCAGTACGGGACTACCTGGACGCTCTCGAGTCGCTTGAGCGAGCACGAATCATGTCCCTGCTGGCCTCCATCGAAGAGCTTGGATTCTCTGGGGCTGCGGCCCACGTGCGCCAAATCGAAGGGAAGCTCTGGGAGGTCAAAGTGTCGCGGCACCGGGTCTTCTACGTCTCGATTGCTGGCCCGGAGATGGTGTTGCTCCACGCCTACAAGAAGCAGGGGCAGAAGGCCCCAGGGCGGGAACTCGATGTTGCTCGGCAGCGCGCGAAGGAGATTCTGAATGGCTAGCAGGAAGAACCCACACGTAGGCGGAACGATTGCGCAGCATGTCGCAGCACTCAAGACCAGGGACGCAAGGTTCGCGCTGGCGTATGACAAGTTGCGCCTCGCGCAGCAGTTGCGTCGCCTCCGTGAAGCCTCGAACGTAAGCCAGCAGGAGCTTGCGTCCCGAATTGGCACCACTCAGTCAGCAATCGCGCGGACCGAAGGAGGCCGGCACGTCCCGAGCCTCGATCTACTTCAGAAGTTGGCCCTAGCCCTGGGCGTGCGAATGAGGTTCGAACTCAACACGGGGCGTGAGGCCTCTGAAAGCGTGTGACTCGGAAACGGCCGGCCTCGCGTTCCCACTCGGAGGGGACACTGCGCACGGATTGGTAGCAGGCGCTCGACCTTTCTCGTCCGGTGGGCACCACGGATCGAATCCGGCACACCCACGTCCAGCCGAGCGGCCGTCTCAGACCGAACCGTTGGGAAGCACAGGCGCAGGTCCCTTGACGCAGTCGCGGGCCTTCCCGAGCGCTATCTTGATTCCGTCCTCGAGCTTCTTGATCTGTGTCTCGATTCTATCGCGCGATGTGCCGATGGCCGTCAGGTGCTTGCGCATTTCGACCACCGCGTCGAGCGAACTCTGAATCTGCTCGAGGTCTTCGAGCAGCTCGGAGACATCGAGTCCCCCGCCGCTCTCGTGCAGCGCGCGTGTCCGAAGTCGGGCCCATTTGATGGCAATCTCAAGCGACGGCAGCGCGGTGATG
Organism: Archangiaceae bacterium; assembly: GCA_023248915.1. GTDB lineage: Bacteria > Myxococcota > Myxococcia > Myxococcales > Myxococcaceae > JAHFDQ01. The sequence continues at coordinate 7,948 of JAHFDQ010000176.1, forward strand.
AGTTTCCTTCCCTCGTACTCCTGGAAGCAGCCGACCTGCGCCTGGAGCTGCGCCGGGTCGCGCGCGAGTAGCAGCGCATAGCCGGCTTTACGAGTGACCAGCGCCGCCTCAAGTGTCTCCTTCCACTTCGGAAGACTGGTCATCTCCTCGTCCTTCGTGTCGATGACAAGGCGCCCGCGGGTGTCCGAGAACGTGACCACGAAATCGCCCTTCTTGGAACCGGTGCCGTCGGCAGCGAGCGAGCAACGCTCGACCTCGTCGCCCAGCGTCTTCGCAATCAAGCCGAGAGCCTGTTCGACTTCATCCTCGAATGTGAATCCCTTCTTGGTGCCGCGCTCCCTCTCCTCGACGAGCTTGACTTCGCCGAGCAGCGCGGTCTTGTAGCCCTCAATCTCCTTGCGCAGCGACCCCAGCTGGTCCTTGACCTCCTCGCGGAACCGCTGGAACGGGGAGTCGCTTCTCTCAAAGCTCAGCCTTGAGTCGAGCAGGACTGGGAGCGTGCCCCGCTCGGGATCGAAGACCTCACCCATGCGCTCGTTCATGCGCCCGAGGTAGCTGGTCCGGTCCTCCGGGTTGAATAGCTCCGAAACCTTGCGTTCGAACTCGGCAACCTTCATGAGTAACCGCGCCAGGTGCCCCATCTCGTGCTGCGGGTCGAAGGTCGACCTGAGCTGATCCTCGACGACGCGCTCGAATCCGGCGCTCATCTTCTCGAAGCGGCGCTCGATGAAGTCGACGTCACTGCTCACCTGAGAGCGCTTAAGCACCTCGAAGCCGAGGAGCAGGAAGTCGCACACCTTCTTGATGCGCTCGTTGTCCCCTTTCTCCAGCTCAAGGCGCTCGAGCAATTCCGGCGAGGAGATTGTGACGTCGCACAGAGTGACGCTGCCTAGCGCCGGGTCAAGCCGAACTCGGGTCGCTCCCGGCGACTGCGGAATCGGAATGAGGTCGCCGGATTGACCCGCACTCATTGAAGACCTCCGACGTACGAGACAGCTTCCAAAGGCATCCCATAGCACAGGCTCTCCGCCCCGAAGCGCCCGTGAAATTGTTGTCTGGCGGTTAGTGCAGACTTCCGTTGGTCAAAGGATTCGAACGCGCCTTCGCCCGCGATTTCCCCGTCAACGGCGACGGACTCGGCGAGTGCTTGAGATTTGGCTGCTCGGTACTCAGCCGTCCCAGGCCTCGAGCCTGAGCTGGAAGCGGTGGAAACGGGAGAGAAGCTCTTCCCGTCGCGAAGACAGCAGGACCATGAAGGCCACCACCGCCAGCCCCAGGGCCGACAGGCACACCGCCGCCACCCGCGGGTCTCTCGCGCCGTACCGCGCCAGGTTGGCCAAGAGGGTGGTCACCAGAAACGCCGTGCCGAGGTAGACGTAGGACCGGATGCGCAAGGCGACGCCCACCCCGACGCCAGCGACGCAGATGACGGCGCACAAGAGCATCGCCCACGGAGCGTCGAAGGTCAGCGGCTTCCAAGCCCCGGCGGCGTAGACGACGGTGATGGCCGCCGCCCGCATGCGGGTCTGAGTGAGCGACGTCAGGTCGGCGCGGAAGACGCGCACCAGCACCAACAGCGACAGGCCGGCCGGCAGGGCGAAGTACGTCGGCTCGGCGGGTGAGGTGGCCAGCCAGGTGCAGACCAGGGCGCCGTTGAAGGCCGCCGCCGACAGCAGCGCGCCCAGGCGCCTCGACCGCGAGCTGCGCGCGAGGACCGCGAAGTGCGCGGCGTGGCCGACGAGCAAGAGGGCGCACTGCAGGCCGTCGTGCCACGGCGCCGCGACCAGCCCGACCAGCGGGAAGACGAAGGCGCCCACCGCCGCGGGGCCCGCCAACACCGCCCGGCCTTCGCCCTCGGACCGGGCCCAGGCGCCAAGGCCGGAGAAGACGACGCCCGCGACCAGCCCGGCCAGCGCGTTGGCGGTCGACAGCGGAGCGCCGCCCAGGCCCACGCGCTGCACGCAGAGGTAGGCCAGGGCGAGCAACCCCTGCGCGGCGTAGGCGGCGGTGCCGTCCTCGGCCGTCGCCGCTCGACGCACCAGGGCGACGCACAGGCAGGCCAGCGCCAGCGCCAGCACCCAGGCCTCGCGCGGAGCCGCCGCGTGAATCACCGCCAGCGCGAAGGTCGCCTCGGCCGCGGCGACCAGCGACAGGGACAGGCCCAGCCGGCGCCGGGCGCCGGGCCTCGCCCACGAGAGCGCCCCGACCGCGAAGAGCGCCGACGCCGCCGCCCAGTATGGCAATAGGAGCTCGGGAGGCTTCCCGGTGGGGAAGGCCACTCCGAAGTAGAGGAGCCCTGCGTGCACCGCCGCCAACGATGCGACCCAGGCGAGCGCCTCGAGCTTCGGCCGGCCGCGCGCCACCGTCCACGCCGCGCCGGCGAACGCGAGGAAGGCGAGCGGTGTCTCCGGCTGACCGGAATGGCGCAGGCCGAGCAACGCCAGTCCGGCCAGGCCCGCGCCCGCCCAGCCCAGCACCGGACCCGTCGGGTGGCGCCGTGCCGCGAGGGCGCCGGCGAGGCACGCCACGGCGCCCGC
>JAHFDQ010000177.1:0-2843 GCA_023248915.1 Archangiaceae bacterium
AGTGAGGTTGCCGAAGTCGGCGACCCCCGAGTTGCGCGTGCTCTGGCCCTGAATGGCCTCGGCGCCGGGTGGGTTCGAGCCCAGGCTGGGCAGCGGCCGGGCCGGGGAGAGGGTACCGTCGGCCTTGCGCAACTCGGCGCAGCCGACGCAGGACGCCGTGCTCGAGTTTCGCGAGAAGCCGTACTGCCCGTCCTGCCCGGCGCCTGAGTTGCCGAAGCCGACATAGAAGGTGAGGCTCGAGACGGGCAGCGTTGCGCCGCCGGACTTGGAGAGGGTGAGCGTGTGCTTCAGCTTCTCGCCCGGCAACAGGAAGCCGGCGGCCTTGGGAACGTCGTGGGCAACCGTGATGGTGTAGCCGCTCGCCCCCGCCTTGAGGGCGAAGTTCTTGAGCGGGTAGCCCATGTTGTTCTGCACCCACAGCTCGAGCGTCGCCGAACCGCTCGCCGGGACGCTCACCGAGTCCGCTGCCGGGCGGACGACGATGTTGTACGAGCTGCCCCAGAGATCGTGGCACCAGTGAGCGAGGGAGGAAGCGGGGGTGAGCGCCGCCGCGGCGAAGACGGTGATCGCCAGGAGGCTGCGGGCCTGAGACGGGACGCGGACCATGAGTTCCCCGGGGCGAGGTGCCGAGCCAGGCATCATACCGAAGCCGAAGGCGGGGCCTCAATGAACGGGAGGGGCGCGTGTAGGTGGACCGCATGACGTCATTCGCGTGGCTGTTATGGTTCCACCGCTTGCTTTTCCCCGCCCTATTGCTCGCGGCAACCCTCGCGGCCGAGCCCTCGCTCGCTCCCTTGCACCGCGCCGCTTTCGACGGCGACGAGCCCGCGGTGCAGGCGCTCCTCGTCCAGGGGCTCGACCCGAATGCCGCCGGCCCCCGGGAGTGGACGCCGCTGCACTTCGCCGCCGCCCAGGGACGGACCGCGGCAGCGCGGACCTTGCTCGAGCGCGGCGCCGACGCCAATGCTCGGGGCCAGTACGACCTGACTCCGCTGCACTGGGCCGCGATGCAGGGTCACGCGGACCTCGTCCCGCTGCTCTTGAGCCGCGGCGCCAAGGTCGACCCCCGCTCGCTGCACGGGATGACTCCCCTGATGTTCGCCGCCGACGCGCCGGTGGTGGCGGCGCTGGTGGCCGCTCGCGCCGACCTGCGGGCGGTGGACGACCAGGGGCTGACCGCGCTGCACCTGGCGAGGAGCAAAGAGGTGGGCAAGGCGCTTCTCGACCGGGGCGCCGATCTCTCCGCGCGGGGGCGCGACGGCCGGTCGCTGCTCGAGATGGTGGTGGTGAACACGCTCTTGCCAGCGGGGCTGTTGTTCTACGGCAGGCGCGGCGCGGGTCGGCTGCGCGGCGAGCGGACCTCTTTCGAGGTCGTCGTCCTGAACGTCTCGCCCCACGACTTGGAGCAGCTCGAGCTCACCGCCGAGAGCGCCGCCTGCCGGACCACCCTGTCGCCGGCGACGCTCCCGCGGTTGGCGCCCGGCCAGCGCACCACCGTGCAGCTCGCCCTCGAGCGAAAGCCGGGGGTGGACGAAGGCGAATACCCGCTACGGGTCGGCGCTGCCGCCCAGGGAGCGCCGCTGGGCCAGTTCGAGCTCCTCAGCGTGGACACGACCCGGGTCGCGACGCCCGAGGACCAGGGCATGGTGCGGCTCGGCAAGGTCAGCTTGAAGCCCGAGGTACCGAAAGTCTTCTACCTGCTCTTCGCGGCGGTGCCGGTGCTGGCGGCGCTGGGGTGGCTCTTGCGGAAGCGTCGCTGACGGCAGGTTACGTTCCGCGTTCCTTCAGCCCGCTCAATTGGCTCGAGCCCTGCGCCGGCCGGTTACGTCGCGCTTTGGCGTCATACCGCCGCAGTACGCTGGTGGCGACTACCGCCGATGGGGCCTCGACCGTACACGTTGGTTTTCTATGCGGAGCCCAACGGCGATGAGCCGGTGGCGCGATGGCTGCGCGAATTGCCCGATGTCGAGCGTTACGCACTGGGTTCGGCAATGGACGGATTGCTTCAGCAGGGCGGCCCTTTGCTGCCGACGCGCAACCTCTTCCGAGTCTTCTTCCACCCGTTCGGCAGGAGGCTACTGTTGCTGCTCGTCGGCTACGACAAGGCCAAGCGGCCGAGCCCGACGTACCAGGGCCAACAAGTTCGCTTGGCCAGGAAGCGACTGGCGACTTGGCAAGAACGTCAGGATCTCATCCGCCGCCAGGGCCCTTGAACGTTCATGCATAAAGCCCATATCATTACAGCGAGGTCGACCCCCGTGGCTACGACTTGGAACCAGTTCATGAAGAACGTTCGGGCCAAGGCGAATGCGGCCGGACCGGCCCATGTCAGGACGCTGACGGCACTGGCGGGCCACTATGCGCGGCTCGGTCACCAACTGGGGGAGGAACGCCGCAGGCTCGGCGTGAGCCAGGACGCTCTGGCAACGTCTACTGGAGTCGACCAAGCCGAAATCAGCCGCATCGAGCGCGAAGTCGTCGATCCGCGGCTGACGACGTTCCAGAAGCTTCTCAGCGGGCTCGGGTTGGAACTCCACGTCGAGCCATCCTCTGGTCGACGCCTCTCATCCAGGTTGGCGTTGCGAGTAGCGGCGAAACCAAAGCCGACGCGGCCCCGTTACGTTCGCAAGCGCTGACCGAACTGGGTCGCCGCTCAGCAACCCGGGCCGACCGAGTCGGCCCGGGCAGCAGGTACGGCTCAACCCTAGCGGGGGTCGCCCCAGCGCGCCTCAGCGCCCAGCTTGCCCCAGAAGCTCAAGATGCCGTGCTTGAACGCCGCCTCGGCGGGGTTGGTGAGGTTGATGTTGGTGCCGTTCAGCTTCACCGACTTCCGGTCGTCGGTG
>JAHFDQ010000177.1:2853-7575 GCA_023248915.1 Archangiaceae bacterium
TCTTCCCCACCTCTTTCTGCGACTCGACTCCGCCGGTGCGCTCGGCCTTCAGGATGGCCTTGGCCAGCTTGGCGTCGACCTGGTACTCGTGCGTGCCCGAGCGAGCCGAGTTCTGCACGTTGGCCGAGACGTAGTACTTGCCGCCCCGCTGAGTCAGGTTGCCGCCCTTCGACACCGCGGAGTCGACCGTCTTCTTGACGCCTTCGGTGTCCTGCGCGACGACTTCACTCTTGCCCCAGCGCGCGTCGGCGCCGAGCTTGCCCCAGAAGCTGCGCAGGTCATGCTTCAGCTCGGCCTCGGCGGGGTTGGTGAGGTTGATGTTCTGGCCGTTCAACTTCACCGACTTCCGGTCATCGGTGCCCGCCAGCAGCATGCGCGCCAAGATGCCCTCGCCCACGCCATACCGGCCTCCGTCCGCCAGCCGGGGGAGGATGGTGTTGATGATCTCGGGCTTCGACTCGACGCCGCCGGTGGCTTCCGCCTTGAGAATCGCCTCGGCCAGCTCGCGGTCGACCTTGAACGACTGGGTCCCGCGCCCCGCCGAGTTCTGCACGTCCGCGCGGAGGTAGTAGCTGTCGCCCTTCTTCTCGAGCTTGCCTCCCTTGGCGAGAATGTCGTCGTACGCCTTGCGCGCAGTGCGCACGTCGGCCGTCTGGCCGGCTCCGGTGACTCCGCCACTTCCACGCACTCCGATGACGTTGGGCATTTGCGGTCTCCTCTGGTGCTGCGTTGGTCTGTTATGCGCGGCCCGGTGAACGTTCCTGATGCCGGACGGCGCGACGGTTGTACTGTGGTTGGGGCTACCCCTCCCGAACTCCGCGCGCAGTTTAGCCACACGCCGGAGGCCGATCGCAAATTTCGCCGGCGAGGCCTTCTCACCGCCTGGGAAATTCCTCAGCGCTCGTCCGGGCGCGCCCGGGAACGGACTGTCAGAAACCGCGCCAGCGCGGCGACGGCGACCAGGGACAAGGGGAAGGACGCCCAGAACCAGGCGTCGGACCGGGCCAGGCGGCTCGACGGTGACGCGGCCTCGAGGGGGAAGGCCCGGAGCGTCCCGTCGTAGCCGCCGACGAACACCATCCACTGCCCGCCCAGCTTGGCGGCGACCGGCGAGGCCCAGGCGCTCTGGTCGAGGCCGCTGACGTCCCACAGCGGGCGTCCGGTGAAGACGGTGAAGCGCGGCGCGCCGGTGTCGGCGTCGACGGCGTGCAGCGCGTGATCCCAAGCGGACACCAGCACCGTCGTCGCCTTCCCTTCCGCCGCGACGGCGGGAGACGAGTAGATGCCGCCGCGCGCGGAGTACTTCCAGACCGGGCGCCCGGTGCTCGCGTCCAGCGCGTACAGAGTGCGGTCGTACGAGCCGACCACCACGCGCTGCCCGGGCCCGTCGCCGACGACGGCCGGCCCGCCCATCACCCGGTCGCCGGTCTTGTAGGCCCACAGCTCGGCGCCGGTCGCGGCGTCGAGGCACCGCACCAGCCCGTACTTCGAGCCGTACACCACGCGCGGCCCGTCGGCCGTCTCGAAGACGGCCGGAGCCGAGCGGATGGCGTCGAGCTCGGTCCGGGTCCAGAGCAGGCGGCCGGTGTCGGCGTCTAGCGAGTAGAGGTTGCCGTTCGAAGAGCCTGCGAAGAGCCGGCCCGCGCCGCCCACCCGGGCGAAGACGGCAGGGCCCACCTCGTTGTCGCCGAGCTCGGTTTTCCAGGCGGGCTTGCCGTCGGCGGCGTAGAGCGCGGTGAGGCCGCCCTGTTGCTCGGGGTGGCCCAGCGATCGGTCCCACACCCAGCGGCCGACGAAGACGGCGTCGCGGCCGTTGGAGGTGCCGAGGCACGGCGCCGACAGCCGGGCGCCTCCGAGGGTCGCGCGGAACTCTTCGACGGCGTGAACCCAGACCTGGCGCCCGGTCGCCGCGTCGAGCGCGTACACCAGCCGGTCGGACGAGGCCGCGAAGACCAGGGGAACGGCACCGGCCGACCCGATGGCCGGGGTCGAGTAGACGGGGCCGCCGGTGGCAAACTTCCACACCCGCTCGCCGGTGGCGGCGTCGAGCGCGTAGACGTCGTGATCATAACTTCCCACCACCAACAGAGCCCGGTCGCCGACCCGGGCGATGGCGGGAGACGACCAGACCGTCATGCCGGGCTCGTAGCCGTAGACGCGGCCGCTGCCCGAGAACGTCCAAGGCCGGGGTGACGCCTCGACGTCCAGCTCGACGGCGGCCGTTCCGCGGGCGTCACGGCGGCCCTGGGGCCAATCGCGGCGCCCGGGTTCTCCGGCGAATGAGGCCAGCGCGACCAGCGCCAGCCCGGAGGTCAGGGCTTGATGCACGTGGCGACTCCGGGCGGCACCCGCAGCTTCAGGCCGTGGGCCTGCCAGACGTCCACCACCTCGAGCGAGCCGCTCGGGCAGGCGTCGACGCACGCCAGGCAGAACTGGCAGGCGTCGGCGCGCACGCCACGGGCGTCGACGGCCGCGACGGCGCAGGCGCGCTCGCAGCTCTTGCAGTCGGTGCACAAGGACGGCACCTTGGCGATGCCGAGCCGCGAGAAGCGGTGGAGCAGCCCCATGACGAAGCCCCAGGGGCACAGGTAGCGGCAGAAGGACCTCAAGACCGACGCCGAAGCGACGACGATGATGAGGGTGGCGAGCGCCGACGACGGGTCGGACCGCGAGCTGAAGGCGAAGTGCACCGGAGACGAGATGGAGAGGTGGAACAGGGCGGTGACGCCGATGGCCGCGAGGCTGACCACCCTGAGCGCGCGCGTCGGCCGGTCGTCGATGATGCCCGCGAGCACCAGGTAGCAGACGAGCATGAGCGCCGCCGCCCAGTGAAGGCTCGAGTCCTCGACGAACATCTGCTTGGCCAGGCTGACCCAGACGAGCAAGGCGAGGAACACGGCGAGCGCGCCGCCGAGCACGGCCAACTGCCGGCGCGTCGCCTGCGAGCGGCGCCGGGCGAGGCGGTGGTTCAGCCAGGTCGCCAAGTCCTGGAGCGTGCCGGTCGGGCAAATCCACCCGCAGAAGACAGGCCCGGTGATCACCGTCGCGGCCACCACCACCACCGGCAGCGCCATCCAGAAGAACGACTCGGTGTAGACCGACCCGAGCAAGGTGAGCCCGAAGAGCGAGTTGCGGATCATCCCGAAGACGCCCAGGCACGAGTAGACGACGTAGAAGAAGACGAGCACCGACGCCGCCTGCACCAGCCGGCGCACCTTCTGGCGGTGGCGACGCACGCCGACGATGACGAGCACGGTGAGGAACAGGAAGAGCAGCGACGCCATCTCGACGCTCGTGCCGTCGAGCGAGAGGAAGGGCGCCTCGAGCACCTTCAGGAGCGGCAGTCGTTCGGGTTCCAGACCGGAGAGGATGGCTCAGCGGCTGAACGGTTTCAATCGACGGCGCGGCCTGGCCGGGCCCTGTTTGCCGACCCCGCGAACGGAATCATTGAGCCTCGCCAAATCCATGCTCTTCCGCTTGTGCATGGTTCTGTCCGTGACGTAGTGTCCGCCGTTTCCGCGAGCGTCGCTGCACGGCGAGGCGATGGCGACGGATACCCCAAGACCTGACGCAATCCGGCCGAGATGGCCAGTACGAGGTGCGCGATGAAGGCGCTGCGATCGCTGGCATTCTTCCTCCTTCTGTTTCCCGCCACCTCGCGCGCAGAAGGCGCGACCGCCTCGGGTCTTTCCTGGCTACTCTCGGAGCAGGACTTGGACGGCAGCTTCGGAAGCCGCACCGGCGAGAACCGCATCCTCGCCACCAGCGAGGCGCTCCTCGCCTTGAAGGAATTGGACCTGGGCACGTCCGCGCCGGCCCAGGCCGCGGCCAGCTTCCTCCTCCTCGAGCACCCTGCCGAGCTGGACCTGGAAGCGCGCCGGCTGGCTGCCTTGAGCACGCTCCTGGCCGACGCGACGGCCGCGGCGGGGCTGAGTTCCGCGTTGCTCGACTCTTCGCGACAGGGGTTTTCAGCCGGGCTCGACGGGCCGTCAGCGACGGAGTTGGCGCTGTCGATGCGGGCGGCGACGAAGGACGCGGCGCCCAGCGCCCTGGCGACGCTCGAAGCGCCGGCCGCGGCGCTGCTCGCCCTGGCCCGTCCCGACGGCTACGGCCTCGCCGACGAGGCGAGCGACACTCAAACCACCGCGCTCGTCATCGAGGCGCTCGGGCCGATGCGCTTTCTCGCGGTGGTGCCGGGTAGGCTCGACGACCTCATTCGCGCGCAGGTGCTCGGGCGCCAGAATGCCTCTGGGGACTTCGGCGACGGCGCGCAGCCGGTGTTGGACACCGCCCACGGCGTCCTATCGCTGGCGGGGCTGGACCAGTCGCGCTTCACCGAGGACCTCGCCGCCGCCGCCTCGAAGGCGACTCAGTTTCTTGCGGGCGCACAGGGCAATGACGGCAGTTGGAATGGCGGCGTCTACGCCACCGCGCTGGCCGTGCGGGCGCTCGCCGGACAGCGGCCCAACTGGGCCGTGTCGCTGGACGAGGCGGGCAGGACGTACATCTCTTTCTCCAACCCCTCGCCCCTGCGCGGCGAGACGGTTACGGCCCGGCTGGGCATCACCAACAGGGCCACCGTTCCGGCGCCGGCGATTCTTCTCCGCTTCACCGCGGCGCCCGAGGCGGGCGGCGCCGAAGTGACGCTCGCCGACCTGACGCTGCCGCCGTTGGCCGCCGGAGCCTCGACGGAAGCGTCCGCGGCGCTGCCCACCGCGGCGT
>JAHFDQ010000177.1:7585-10483 GCA_023248915.1 Archangiaceae bacterium
CCGCGGCGCTGTCAGGGCGGTACGTGGTGCGGGCGAGAGTAGACCCGTACTCCGCCGTCGCCGAGACGAACGAGTCGGACAACGAGGCGTCGTCGGTGCTGGACGTCGTCCGTGCCATCAACCTCTCGGTCGCCAGCACCGACATCGACTTCGCGCTCGAGAATTCCACCAACCTGCGCATTCAGGCCACCGTCCACAACATCGGCGAGCCCGTCTCAAAGCCCTTCGTGGCGCGCTTCTTCCGCGGCAACCCGGACTCGGGCGGCCCGTCGCTGGGCACCGTCACCGTGGGCCCGATGCAGGCGGACTCGAAGGCCACGGTCGAGGTCCAGGTCGACCCGACGCCGTGGGGCGGACCGACGCCTGTGTACGTAGTCGTGGACTCAGTGGACGGCGAAGCGCGCACCGACGACAACCGCGCGTTCCGCTTCTACTCACCCGGTTCGGCCTCGGGCCAGGTCGACGTCGGTCGCGTCACGACGACCATCCGTTTCAACGAGCTCGTCGTCAAGGACAGGCTGGTCACGGCTCTCATCGACGTGCGGAACTACTCCACGCGCGACGCGCGGCACGTCACCGTGTTGATTCAAGACGAAGCGGGCAACCCCCTCGGCCAAACCGAGCTCGACTCGGTGCCGGCCCTGACGACGGTGACGGCGAGCATTCCGGCGCGGTTTTCGGCCACCGCCTACCACAGCGTCACCATCGACCCCTACAAGACGCTGAGCGACTCCAACCGGGGGAACAACTCGTACCTGGCCTGGGTGGCGCTGCAGTTGCCGGCGTACGAGACCGCCGTCACGGCAGTCCGCTTCGACGTGGGGACGAAGCACGCGACGGCGTGGGTGGCGAACGGAAGTGAAGGGGCAATTCCGGCGACGATTGTTTTCTACGATGGCGAGTACCGGGACGCGTCCAAGCGAGAAGTCGGGCGCATCGAGGCCTGGTTGCCCGTCTGTCCCTGGCCCGGCTGCACGGTTTCGCAACAGACGTTGGCGCTTCCGCTCGTGCCTGCTTCGCAGTTCGTTTCCGCCTGCGTCAACCCCGACGACGACCCGGGCGAAGACAACCCCAACGACAACTGCTTCTCGGCCTACGTCGGGTCGACCCCCATCGACCTCTGGGTGGCGAATTCCGACGTCGCCATCACTCCGGCAGGCGCGAGAGTGGGCGATTTCGTCGCGCTGTCCGCAACGGTTCACGCCGCGGTGCAGAACCAGGCCAACGCGAAGGTTACCGCGTCGGCGGTGGTGCGCTTCTGGCAGGGCGAGCCCCGAAAGCCCAATGCCCACCTGCTGGCGGAGAAGCCGGTCGCCTTCGCCAACCAGGACGCGCGCACCGTCACGGCCAGCTTCGCGCGCCCAGCGGGAGACACCAACTTCTTCGTGTCGGTCGAGGACGTGGCGCCGGGCGATTACAACTACGGCAACAACTACGCCCTGCGAAACGTCTTCCTCACCGGCGTCGTCGACACCGGGCGGCCGGGGCCTGACTTGGTGAGCTGTCCGGTGGTTGGAGATGTCCTTGGCACGGGCCAACCGGTCATCGTCTTCGGCCAGACCGAGTACCTGGGGGCCGGCCAGCAGGCGCCGCGGACGACGATGGTGCAGCAGGCGAAGGACAAGTCGATTCACGAGGTGTGGAGTCGGTTGATGCTCCCGGCAGGAGGCGTCGGCTTTGCCGGGGCGCCCGTCTTGGGAGACCTCGAGGGCGATGGCCAACCCGAGATTGTCATCGCCACGAACCAGGTTCTACCAACTGCAACCCTCTTCATCACCGCGCTCAAGTCCGACGGAAGCCTGAAGTGGGAAGTTTCGCGCCCGGAGTCGACTCAAGTCTGGGTGCCGCCGCCTTCGCCCGCCCTGGGAGACCTCAACGGAGATGGAGTCGCCGACGTCGTCTTCGCCAATGACAACGTAATTGCGCTCGATGGGCGAGACGGTTCCGAGCTGTGGACTGTGCCGGCCTGGGTGAACAAGGTGGACGCGCACATCGCGGCGAGGGTGTACCTCTTCGACGTCGACGGGGACGGCGACAAGGAAGTTACGCTGGTCTCCTGGGACGGGCTGCGCCAGCTCGACAAGAACGGCCTTCACCGCTGGTGGGGCCCGGCATTTGGCGTGGGGGGAAACCTCGAGGGGGCGCTCGTCGACTTGAATCTCGATGGGCGTCCCGAGCTCCTCTTGTCGAATTACCGGACCAACCTCGTGGCTCTCGACACCTCGACCGGCAAGCTGTCGTGGAGCGGGCCGGGGATAGAGGCAAACTCCACCGAAATCTCGGCCGGCGCCCTCAAGCAGGACGGCCTCAGCTACCCCGTCTTCAGCAACAACGCCGGCTCACAGCTCGTCGGCGCCGCGAACTCCTCGCTGGCGCCCATCTGGGAGAACCGAGGCGGCGACGGCTTCCCATTCTACTCCTCCGTCGCCAACCTCCTCGAGGCCGACAGGCCGCAGGTGCTCTCTTCCTCGGGGGACTGGATACTGGAAATCCGCGATGGGCGGACGGGGAAGATGCTGTTCGCTCCCAACCTCAAGGGCGGCAACTACAATGGTTATGCCTGTGCGCCGGTGGTCGCCGACGTCGACGCCGACGGCCACGGAGACGTCGTCGTCTACAACGGCCCGGCTACTACTGGGCTGTACAGCTACAGCAAGGCAAACTTCCTCATCTTCGGCGCGGACGAGTGGGCGAAGACGCCCACCGCGTGGGACACGACGACGTACGCGCAGGGGAGGGTGGACGAGAAGCTTCGGCTCAACCCGGACTTCAAGCCCTGGTTGACCCACAACACCGCGAAGCAGCAATTCCTGGGCGAGCCCGCGAAGCTGCTCCCGGACCTGGAAGTGGCAACCAAGGACTTGAGCCTCGCGCCCCCGCGGCCGCAGGCCGGCTCCA
>JAHFDQ010000576.1 GCA_023248915.1 Archangiaceae bacterium
TTCGACTACACGCTCGAGTACGTGGCGGCGGGCGGTTCGAGCCCCGTCGCCAGGACGTCCCACGCCGGCGGAGTGGCCGAGCTCCACGCCCTCGTTCCGAGCGACCACTACTCGGTGCTGCTCTCGCTCGAGGCGGCCGCGGACGCTCACCTGCCGTCGGAAGTCTTCCAGAAGCAACTGACGGCGGGGCTCGACCTGACCCACGACGCCACCGCCAGCTTCGCGCTGAACACCTTCCGGCTCGAGGCGGCGCTGGGCATCGACGGAGTGCCGGCGACCGCCGCGCCCGGCGCCGCGATGGACTTCTACGCAGGGGCCTACGCCAGCCCGGCCCAGCCGGCGTTCCTGGCGTACTACCGCGTGCCGCGCGAGGGGCCCACCTTCAACCTGCGGGCCTTCCCGGCCACCTATTACTTCGCGCTCTACCTCGACACCCACTACCGGCCCGACCTCGCCGACGGCTGGTACGTGGTGGACCCGCAGCTCGAAGTGTCGGCCGACCGCCAGCTTCCCATCGACATCTGGACGGCGCCGCTCGACGGCCGCCTGACGGTGGACGGCCAGCCCGCCCCGTCGGGCAAGCCGGTGGGGTGGTTGACCCTGTCGAGCCAAGGCACCGGCACCTTCCGCCGCCACGTCGTCACCGCCGGCGACGGCTCGTTTCACCTGCGAGTGCCGCGCGGCACCTACGACGTCTACTTCGAGGTCGACCCCGACACCTTCCCGGAGTACGCGACCGGCCTCGAGCCGATGCGCACGGCGCTGGTGCTCGAGCTCGGCCAGGTAGTCGACCTCGACTACCGGACGGTGGCGTTCGCCGGCCCCTTGCGCGTCGGCGGCGACGTTGTGCCTGACCGGCTACCCGGGCTGGACGAGGTGGGGCTGCGGCTCCGCCGCGTCGGCGACGGCGCGTCCTTCCACTGGGGCTTTCAGGGCGGCGCCGCCAACTACGTGCTTCGGCTGCCCCCCGGCCAGTACCTGCCGACGTTCGAGATTGCTCGCGACGCGCTGCCCGGAGTCGCCTACGGCCACGCCTCGCTGGGAGTGAAGCTGGTGGCGAAGTAGGGGGCGGCTTGCTACGGCGAGAGCGGGTCGGGAATGGGAATCGTGCCCTCGCCCATGCGGGTCGCGTTGCCCCGGAAGACGGTGTCGGTCGAGACGAAGACGTCGAGCGGCCCCACGACGGCCGGCACCTGGTCGACCTCGGAGAGCGTCGAGCCGTCCTGGACGTGCAGCCCCACGGCGTTGTCGGCCAGGGTACAGGCGTCGAGGGTCGCCGCCGCGTGGTCCACCACCAGGCCGATGAGCGCGTTCCGGGAAACGCGCACGCCCACGAGGTCGAGGCGCCCGTCCAGCAGCGCGGCCACCCCCAGCCCGAACTTCCCGTCGGCGGTGCGCCCGAGCGTCTCGGCGATGGCGCCGCCCTGGACGAACAGCCGGCTGTCGGGCTGGCCCACTTCCAGCCCGACGTCGTGGTTCCGGGAGAGGAGGCTGTCCTCGAGGTCGAGGCGGCCGCCTTCCTGCACGTTGATGCCTCGACCTGACTTTCCCGCGCCGTCGCATCGGGTGTCGCGCACCACCGACGCCGACACGGTCGCCCGGCTGCCGGCGCCGGCGACCACCAGCGCCACCTCGCGGTTGTCGAACAGGGCGCTGCCGTGGAGGTCGAGCGTCCCGTTCCAAAGCTCGACCGCGCGCCCGAATGTGCCGTCTTCATAGCCGGTGCCGTGGGCGAACACGCTGGCATCGACCTGGCAGGCGCCGCCGGTGGCTCCCGGGGTGTTTCCGCCAATCATCAGGGCGGTTCCGGCGCTTCCTACGACGGCGCTCCGGACGATGTCGAGGGTGGCCAGGGACTGCACCTCGATGCCATGCCCGTTGCGCGCGGGAGGCAGGTGCCGCGCGTCCGCGATCACCGACTCCGACAGCTCCAACCGAGAACCGGCGCCAATCACCTGCGCGCCGACGCCGGCGCCGTCGACCACGGCCGAACGGACCACCTGCAGCACGCCGCCTTCCTGCACCGCGATGGCCGTCGTGGAGTAGCCGTTCGGGAACGGAGAGGTCTTCCTCACGACGCTGTCCTCGAGGCGCGCGTTGGCCGGAGTCTTCCCCACCACCAGCGAGGCGCCGCCGCTTCTGAGCAGGGCCGACCGCGTCACCGTCGCGTGACCGTAGCCGACGACCCAGAGGTTGGTGCCGTAGAACTCGAGGTACCCCGACCCGACCGGGCCAGGGTCACCGACCGCCCGGCAGCGGGTGTCCCGAATCACCGAATCGGTCAGGGTGGCTTCGCTCGGGGCCGACGGGTCGGGGCTGGCGACGTACACTCCCACCTCGGTGCTCTCGGCGAAGACGCTCGAGCGGACGTCGGCGGTCGCGCCGCTCACCACCAGCCCGTCGCCGTTGGTGCCGTCGCCGCGCGGCAGGGTGTCGCGAACCACCACGCGCTCGAGCACGCCGGCGGTGCCCGGGTCTTCGAAGACGATGCCGCCCTGCCGGTTGTGGGTCGCCGCCACGTCGGTGAGGGTGGCCTCTGCCCCGTACTGCACCATTACCCCCAGCCCCCACTTGCCCGCTTCGGCCAGCCCATTTCGAAAGACCGATCTCGCCACCGTGGCCTTTCCGTCGACGCGCAGGCCGAGAATCTGGTTCGAGTCGAAGACGGCGTCGGACAGAGTCAGCTCGGCGCCGGCGTGGACGATGGCGCCGTTGTAGTGGCCGGTGACGGTGAGGCCGCGCACCGTGGCGTGGCCGGCGTTCACTAGAATACCCGACGACCCGCTGCCCGCGGGCGCCTGGAGCACCACCTGCTCGGCGCACCGGCCGGCCAGCGTCACTGGGCGGTCGAGCGTGAGCCGTTCGGCGTAGGTGCCCGCCTCGACGGCGATGACCGCGCTCGCGGGGGCGGCGGCCACGGCGGCGGCGAGGCTGGCGAAGTGCGAGGCGTCGAGCTGCGCGGCGGTGTACGCGGCCGAGACGAAGACGGTGGCGTCGGCCGGCGGAAACGGCGCCGAGCAGTCGCCGACCGGCTGGCACTCGGTCTGCCCCACCGCTTCGCGGGTGGCCCCGGCGCACAGGCTGGCGGGGAGTATGTCGGCGCAGCCCCAGCCCGAGGGGTCGGGCGTGAAGCCGGCCGCGCAAAGGGGCGGGAGCACCGGCTGGCACTCGGCCTGTCCGATGACCGGCATCGTCCCGGCGGGGCAGGGCGTGTCGGCGACGATGGCGTCGCAGGCGCTGCCGGACTCGGCGCTCTTCCAGCCGGGAGGGCAGGTTCGGGTGGGGGCGACCTCGGTCGGGGTGGGCGTCGCCTCGAGGACCGGCGCCGGGCCGACGCAGGCGGCGAGCGCCGCGCCGAGGCCGACCAGCAGGGTCGCCCATGGAAGGGGGGTTGCAGGCATCGACTGGGACCATACAAGAAGGACAGCCCCTACTTCAGGCGCGAGTCCAAAGCACCGAGATCGGTAACGCGAACACCCTGTCGTCGAGCAAGAACAGTTGGGGCCCGGTGTGGAATACGACGCCAGCGCAGAAGTTGTCGCCGAGCCGATCGCGGAGCCAACACAGGTGCTCCGCAGCCGCGGCGTCGGGAGAGGATGACGCCTTGATCTCAATTGCGACAACCCGGCCATCGGGGGCCTCGGCAATCAAGTCGATTTCGCGCCGGCCATGTTCCTGGCGCAGGTGGTACAGCGTTGGCGAAACCTTCGAGGCTTCACGCTCGGGTCGCAGCTGGGCGAGGACGAACGAGTCGATGAGCCGT
>JAHFDQ010000577.1 GCA_023248915.1 Archangiaceae bacterium
CGGGAGCAGTAGCCACCGGCGGCCTGATCAGCCTCCTGCGCAGCTTCCCCACCATCGTCAGCGCCTTCTCGCGCGGCCTGTCCACCTTCCTTGCGTCGCGCCGGACCGGCGCCCCGACGCTGCTGCGCACCGAGCAGGACCTGCCCATCACCACGGTCATCATCGGATCGGTGCTGCTGGTGCTGGCGATCTGGCTGGCGCCGCCCCTGCACATCAACCTCTTGTCGGCGTTCGTCATCGTCATCTGTGGCTTCTTCTTCGTCACCGTCAGCTCGCGCATCACCGGCGAGATCGGTTCGTCGTCGAACCCCATCTCGGGCATGGTGGTAGCGACGCTGCTGGTCACCTGCCTGGTGTTCCTGCTCCTCGGCTGGACGTCGCCGGCCGACCGGTTCATGGCGCTGACCACCGCCGCCATCGTCGGCATCGCCGCTTCGAACGGGGGCACGACCGCGCAGGACCTGAAGACCGCCTTCCTGGTGGGCGGCACGCCGAGGCGCCAGCAGATCGCCCTCTTCGTCGGAGTGCTGACCAGCGCGGCCCTCATCGGCGTCACGCTGGTGACGCTGAACCGAGGCGCGACCGCCTACATCCCCGAGACCCACCCCGGCGTGCGCTTCACCGACTCCGCGAACGATCCGCAAGCTCTCACCGAGCTGCCGTTCGCCGTGGGCGCCGGCGCCCTCGAAGCCCGCGCTCTCGGCCGCGACGGCCTGGCCCGAGCGCTCTGGGCCGAGGGCTACGAGCTGCGCGCGACGCCTGCGGGTGACGTGCTGCGCACCTTCGCGCAGAGGACGGCGGCCGAAGTCCAGGCGACGGCGCTGACTCTTGGGGAAAGTTCCCCGGCCGTCCGGGTCAGCGACCTGGGGACCGTCGGGGCGCCCGTCGAGCGGACGCTCAAGGTCGGCTACGTCCGCGGGTCGGACGCCGCCCCGACCGGCAAGTACCTGGCCGACGACGCGGGCGAGATTCAGTACCTGGTCGACCCCGGCATCGGCGGCCGGGTCTCCGAATTCCTCGGCAAGAAGCTGACCCGATACGACGCCCCAAAGGCGCGGCTCTTCTCGCTCATCATCGACGGCATCCTGACGCAGAAGCTGCCCTGGACGCTGGTGCTGCTCGGCTGCTTCATCGCCCTGATGCTCGAGCTGTGCGGGGTGTCGTCGCTGCCGTTCGCGGTGGGGGTGTACCTGCCCATCTCGACCAGTTCGCCCATCTTCATCGGGGGCCTGGTGCGCTACGTGGTCGACCGGGTGCGCGGCGGCAAGGAGAGCGAGGCCGAGTTCTCGCCCGGCGTCCTGATCTCGTCGGGCTACATCGCCGGCGGCGCCATCGCCGGAGTGGTGCTGGCCATGCTGGCCATTCCGCACGGGGGCGAATTGCTGCGCGCCATCGACCTGCCGCGGCTGGCGGGCGAGGCTTCCAGCCTGGGGCGCTTTCTGAATACGGTGGGCGAGAGCGACTCCGCCGCCGCCGTCCCGTCGGCCCTGTGGGGCCTGGTCTTCTTCCTCGGGCTGGCCGGTTACCTGCTGCGGGGCGCGCTGGCGGGGCGCGGCGGTGGGCAATCCTCCCACACGCCCGGTGGCAAGGGCCAAGCCCCCGGGCTCGCGGGAGGCTAGACTGCTAGGCGCCGATGGGTCCCCAGGCCAAGCCTCTGATGAAGTCCCCGCCGCCCGCCGACGAGGACGCCGGTCCGCCGGCTCCGGCGGCCGATGCCGAAGCGGCAGTCCCCGGGCTCGGCAGCGTCACCGATCCGGACACCGAGAGCCCGCTGTCTGACCCGGTGGCGCGGGCCAAGGTCGACCTAGCGCGGAACTTCACCTTCCACCTCTTGAAGGGCATCAAGCAGATCGGCATGTACCGCCACGCCGAGGGCAAGTTTCCGGGCTTCCTCGAGAAGGCGCACGCCGCCATCAACCAGTTCACCGAGCAGCACGGCCCGCTGCAGCTCAAGGTCGAGTCCGAGAACTTCCTCATCTACGACCAGCCGTTGTTCGCCGAACAGTCTCCGCTGCCGTACAAGTTCTACCGCGACGGAATACGCACCCTGCTCTTCCGCCCCGACCTGCCCCTCGAAGAGCTGGTCACCTTCACCCTGATTGCCCTGTCCGAACCCGAGCGCGGCGCCGAGGAAGTGGTGGCCCAGCTCTGGCGGGCCGGCCTCGAGCACATCGAGTACATCGTCGTCGAAGGCTTCAAGATGGACGAGGTGGGCGATCAGGAAGTCCAAGTCGAGGTCGACAAGATCGTCAACTTCCTCCACACCCGGTTGCGCACCGATTCGACCGACTACCTGCGCTTCGCCCGGGTGTCGACCGAAGACCTCGACTCGAACCTCGAGGGCATCGACCAGATTCGCGGCGCGGTCGTCTCGGGCGTGACGGCCGACGACGCGCTGAAGGCCAAGCTACAGAAGGAGATCGAAGAAGAAGAGGAACAGCGCCTGTTCCCGAAGCTGGTGAGCGCGGTCTTCCAGATCGTCGAGGGGGGGCTGGACGACCCGAAGCTGCTCGAGGACATGTTCGTGCAGTTGCTGGACGCCATGCTGATTCGCGAGGACTTCTCGACCATCAACCAGGTCATCCTCAAGCTGAAGGCGATGGAACAGAAGGAAGGCGGCAACCCGGGCATCGCCGGGCTGCGCAGCCTGTTCATCACCAAGATGGGCGAGGAACAGCGCCTGTCGGCCATCGGCGAGGTGCTGCGTAACTCTCGGTCGAAGCACCCCCAGGACATCGTGCGCTACCTGCAGGTGCTCGACACCAGCATGGTGCCGAACCTCTTGGCGGTGCTCGAGACCATCGAGATCGCCGAGAACCGGCAGCTTCTGTGCGACGTGCTGGCGAACTACGCGAAGGAAGTGCCCGACCCCTTCCTGCACCGCATCGACTCGGACCGGCCGCAGGTGATTCGCGACATGGTCTACATCCTCGAGAAGGCGAACCACCCCGACAAGATCAAGATGTTCGCCAAGGTGTTGAGCTCGAAGAACATGGTGGTGAAGCTCGAGGTGATGGGTATTATCTCGCGTGGCCGCACCGGTGAGTGCCGCAAGTTGATCGCCGACTGCCTGAACGATCCGGTCGTGCAGGTGCGCATGCTGGCGGTGAAGCTGCTGGCCGACTTCGACGCCCACAAAGCCCTGGTCGAGCTCTCGGCGATCGTGAAAGACCCTGCCTTCGCGAAGAAAGAACCGGCCGAGAAGGCGGCGTTCTATGCCGCGATCGGCGCCACCGGCCTGCCCGCCGCGATCTCGATGCTCACGCAGTTGGTCCAGACCAGGTCCACGCTGTTCAACAAGCAGAAGGTGCTCGAAGACAAGCTGCTCGCCGTGCAGGGACTTCAGGCCGCGTGCACGATCATGACCTACAAGGTCCTGCAAGAGCTGACCGACGACAAGACCCAGCCTTCCGAGGTCCACATGGCCGCGAAGAAGGCGATGTACATGAACAAGAAGACTCTGTTCGGCGACAAGGAACCGCCTGCTGCCTAGCCATGGCCGACAACTTCAAAATCACGGCCGAGACGAAGGAAGACTTCGAGTCGTTCGGTCGCGAGCACTCGGACAAGCTTCAGACGCTGGCGCGCGCGCTGGTGTCCGGCCTGTACATGCTCGTCCGGTCGGTGAAGATGTACGACCCGGACAACTCGGTCTTCGAGAAGCCGCTGGCCGCGCTGCGCGAGACCATCAACTTCGTCATCTCGAAGGAGAACAAGCTCGACCTCGTCGGCATCAAAGAATCCTTCTACCTGAACAACAT
>JAHFDQ010000578.1 GCA_023248915.1 Archangiaceae bacterium
CCGCGTAAGGAGGTTGGAGGCCTTGGGCTCACGTTGCCCGACACCCTGGCAAACGCCGACGCACCTTCGGGCCGCGACTCGCGGTACCATTCCCTCCGGGGGCGAGAGAGAAGACGTCGCGTGGTCGCCATCAACGCCGAGCTGCTTCACGAGCTTGCCCTGCTGTACCAGCACGGCGGCGACGGGCTGGTGACGGTGCAGGCCGGAGAGGCGAAGCGAAGCCTCCAGGTCGCCCAGGGCCACCTGGTGGGCGCCGAGTCCAACCTCAAGGCCGAGCGCATCGGCGACATGCTGGCCGCGGCCGGTAAGCTGGACCCCGATCTCGTCGAACGCATCGCCGCCGAGGCCCGCAGCAAGGGGCGGCTCTTCGGCGACCAGCTCTTGGCTGACGGGCTGTTGCAGCCCACCGACCTCGCCGCCGCCCTCGAGAATCAGGCGCTCCTGCGCTTCGAGCACGCGCTGTCCATGGCCGGCAAGGTGTCGGTCGGCCCCAAGGCCACGGCGCGCCCGTCGCTCAGGCTGACGGTCGGCTCGCTGGTGGTGGCGGCCTTCCGCGCCCAACTGCCGGTCGAAGCCATCGAGACCTACACCGCCAACCACCGGGGCGAGCCGAAGCGACTCCTCCTCACCGCCGACGGCCAGGCGGCCCTGAAGCTGCTGCCGGCCGAGCTGCGCCTGTGCCGGCGGCTGGCCGCCCAGGAAACGCTGCGGGCGCTCCTCGAGGGCCTCAACTCGACCGAGCCGGTGATGCGCTTCGTCGGCGCCCTGGTGGCCTTAGAGCTCTGGGCCTAGCGCGCCGCCCGAACACCAGCGCCGCCGCCGAGAGGAAGCCGAACAGCTCGAGGCCGCCGCCGCTCTGGCAGGCGCAGCTCGGGCCGGCGCCGGGGTGCGGCTTGCCGTCCGAGATGCAGGCGCCCGACATGCACTGCCCCACGCTGCACGGGCTGTGGTCGGCCATCGGCACGTTCGAGCAGGTGCCGGAAGCCGGCTGGCAGAAGCCCGCCAGGTGGCACTCGTCCGGCGCTGGGCACTGCACCTGGTTGGTGGGGTGGCCGCAAGCGCCGGCGGTGCAGGTCTCGCCCACGGTGCAGTTGTTGCCGTCGTTGCACGGCGAGCCGTCGTTCATCCGCGGGTAGCCGCAGGTGCCCCCCGAGCACACGCCCGGGTTCTGGTAGCACTGGGTGTTGGGCGGGGCGTTGCAGGCCACCGTCGTCCCCACGCAGGCCCCCGCGCCGTTGCACTTGTCGTCCACCGTGCACGAATCGCCGTCGTCGCACGCGACGCCCGGGTCCTTGTCGATGCGGTTGCAGCCGGTGCCGTCGCACTGGTTGGAGAGCTGGCACTGCGTCGGCGGAGCGCAGCTGAAGGCCGTGCCGCCGCAGTTGCCCGCGCCGTCGCACACGTCGCTCTTCGTGCACGAGTCTCCGTCGTTGCACGCCACTCCAGCGCCGAAGGGCGCGACCACGCACGCCCCCGCGCCGTCGCAGGTGCCCTTACCGCACTGGCCGCTCGCGCCGCAGGACGTGCCGGCGGCCTTCGGCGGGTAGTCGCAGTTGCCCGCGGTGCAGTTGCCCCCTGGCAGGTAGCAGTCGGTAGGCGGGCTGCTGCAGGTGACCGCCACGCCCTTGCACGCGCCGGCGCCGTCGCACGAGTCGTAGAGGGTGCAGGGGTTGCCGTCGTTGCAGGTGGTGCCCGAGTTCGAGTTGGTGACGGCGCAGCCAGACCCGTCGCAGGCGACGCTCGCCTGGCACTGGGTCGGCGCCGGGCAACTGAAGGTGGTGCCGGTGCAGACGCCGCCGGTGCAGGTGTCGTTCTTGGTGCAGAGGTTGCCGTCTTCGCAGGCGGCGCCCGGCGCCTTGGCGGTGTAGCTGCACGTCCCGGCCGAGCAGGTGCCCACGGCTTGGTGGCAGGGGTCGGGCGGCGTGTTGCAGGGCATCGGCGTGCCGACGCAGGCGCTCGAACCGTCGCAGGCGTCTCCGGTGGTGCAGGCGTTGGCGTCGTTGCACGCGGTGCCAGAGGCCTTGTTGGTGGCGGTGCAGGCCGCCCCGTTGCAGGCGTTGGCCGTCTGGCACTGGGTGGGGGCCGGGCAGGTGTAGGGCACGCCCGAGCAGACACCGCCGGCGCAGACGTCCGTCTTGGTGCAGGCGTTGCCGTCATTGCAGGTGGTGCCGGCAGCCGCCAGCGTGCCCGTGCACCGGCCGGTCGCGTCGCACGCGTCGCTGGTGGTGCAGGCGTTGCCGTCGTTGCACGCGGTGCCGACCGACTTCTGCGCGTAGGTGCAGCCGCCGCCCGAGCAAGCGCCGGACGCCAGGTAGCAGGCGGTGTTCGGCGGCGAGTTGCAGGTGACGCCGCAGCACGGGTCGGACGTGCACAGGCCCGTCACGGTGTTGCACGTGCCGCCCGAGCACGCCGAGCAGGTGACGTCGTTGTAGGTGTACTGGCATGCGCCCGACACCGCGTCGCACGAGCCGGCAGAGTTGTACACCCGCGAGACGGTGGTCGACTGACAACCCGCGGGCTGAGGCGTGTTGCAAACCTTGGGCGTGCCGAGGCAGGCGCCGGCCTGGCAGTTGTCGCCAGTGGTGCAGGGAATGCCGTCGTTGCAGGTGGTGCCGTTCGCCTTCGCGGTGGTGGTGCAGCCGCCGACGCCGTTGCAGACGCTGCTCGCCTGGCAGGCCGTCGCGGCACAGGTGTAGGCGATGCCGGCGCAGACTCCCGCGCCGTTGCAGGCGTCGTCGGTGGTGCACGGGTTGCCGTCGTCGCAGGTCGAACCGGAACCGCAGAAGCAGCTCGAGGCGGGAGCGACCGTGACGGAGGCGGGGGCGCTCGCCACCCCGTTGACGGTCACCGCGACCGTGGTGGCCCCGAGCGAGGCGGTGCAAGGCAGCGTCACCTTCACCTGGGTGTCGGTCATGTCGGTGCCCGCCGCCGACACGCCCCCGACTCCCGAGAAGCTGAGTGACCAGGAGTTCAGCGTTCCGGAGTAGCCGCCGTACGCGTCGTAGGCCTGGAGCTTCCAGGTGCCCTGTAACGTCTTGCCGTTCAGCGCGGACAGGAGCGATGCGGGCTTGTACGAGCCCGAGAACGGCGCGTACCCCGAACTGATGGTGGTGGTCGCCGAGTCGTCGAAGGTGGTGTTGGTGAAGTTGGCGCCGCTGCCTCCGGCGTAGCTGGCCAGGGTGACCACCGTGCCCGTCGGGTGAATCAGGCTGAGCACCAGGTCGCCGTCGTAGCCGTGGGTGATGTTGAGGGTGACGCTGACGTGGGAAATGACTCCCACCGAGGCGACCGTCAGCTGCGAGGTGGTGGTGGTGACGTCGGGAAGCGCCTTGGGGACGTCGGCGGACGAGTAGGTGCCCGAGGTCGAGCCGTTGAGCGAAACCACCGGGTGGTCGGTGGCCGAGCTCTGAGTGGAACCCGAGGAGGCCTCGCTCTTGCCGCGAAAGCCCGTTCCTCCGAGGGTAATGGTTTCTCCCGGGGCGGCGGTGGCCGGCGCCCCGGTGATGACCGGCAGGGCCTGCGAACCCAGGCCCAGGTCGCAGACCTCGGAGGCGGCAGTGCGCGCGCTCGAGGTGGTGTAGCCGCCGGCCACCAACACCTTGCCGGAGGACAGCGCGACGGCCGAGAAGTTCGAACTGGGGATTGCCATGGGGGCAATCGCCGACCAGGTGCCGAAAGCGGCGTCGTACAGTTCGGCCGACGCCAGGAAGACGGAACCGTCGTACCCGCCCACCGCGAGGACTTTGCCGGCACCCAC
>JAHFDQ010000579.1 GCA_023248915.1 Archangiaceae bacterium
CGGCCCCCGCGACCTGGTCTGCGGCCTGACCGCGAGCGGTTCGACGCCCTTCGTCCTCGGAGCCCTGGCCGAGGCCCGCCGCGCCCGGGCCGCCACTGCCCTCGTCTGCTGCAACCCCGACGCGGCGGCGGTGCGCGCCGCCCGCCACGTGGTGGCCCTTCGCACCGGCCCCGAGCTGGTGGCGGGGTCGACCCGGCTGAAGGCGGGCACCGCGACCAAGCTGGTGCTCAACTCGGTCTCGACCGCGGCGATGATCTCACTGGGCAGGGTCTACCGCGGCCACATGGTGTCGCTGGCGCCGTCCAACCGGAAGCTCGAGGCGCGGGCCCGGCGCATGGTGTCCGAGCTGACCGGGCTCGATCCCGCCGCCGCGGCCCGGCTGCTCTTGCGCGCCGGGGGCCGACCCCGGGTCGCCATCGCCATGGCCTTCACCGGGCTGGGGCCGCGCGACGCGGCGGCCTCTGCCGACGCCGTCGGGCTGCGTCATCTCGAGCCCCGGCCGCGGCGGAAGCGGGCTAAGAAGCACCGCTGACGAATGGCCCTCTCCCGCCTCGAACGAGCTGCCAAGAAGCGCGAGCGCCTGGTGGTCGGGCTGATCTCGGGCACCAGCGTCGACGCGGCCGAGGCCGCCCTGTGTCGAATTCGCGGCAGCGGCCCCTCGGCGCGCCTGTCGCTGCTCGCCCACGCCGCCTACCGCTTCGAGCGGCCGCTGGTCGAGCGGGTGCTGGCCGCCGACTCGGCCCGGGAAATCTGCGAGCTCGACTTCGCGCTCGGCGAGCGGTTCGCGAGCGCGGCCCTGGGAATCATCGCCAAGGCCGGCCTTTCCCCGGCCGATGTCGATCTCATCGGTTCGCACGGGCAGACCATCGCCCACCGGCCCAGGTCGCTATCGCGCACGCCCTCGACGCTGCAGATCGGCAACGCCGCGGTCATCGCCGAGCGCACCGGCATTCCGACGGTGTGCGACTTCCGGTCGCGCGACGTGGCGGCGGGCGGCGAGGGGGCTCCGCTGGTGCCCTACGCCGACTGGGTGCTCTTCCGGGCCGCGGGCGTCACCCGGGCGCTGCAGAACCTCGGCGGCATCGCCAACGTGTCGGTGGTGGGCGCGCGCCTGGCCGACACCCTGGCCTTCGACACCGGCCCGGGGAACATGGTGATGGACGAGCTGGCCCGGCGGGCCTCGAAAGGCCGGCGGGCGTTCGACCGCGGCGGGGCCATGGCGCGAAGGGGAACTCCCATCGCGCGGCTGCTGGCCGAGTGGCTGCGCCACCCGTTCCTGGCCCGGCGGCCGCCGAAGAGCGCGGGGCGCGAGAGCTTCGGCGCGGCGTTCGTCGCCCCCGCCTGGGCCCGCTACCGCCACCGCCCAGAGGACTTGCTGGCGACCGCGGCCGCCTTCACCGTCGAAGCCACCGCCCGCGCCTACGAGCGCTGGGTGCTGCCGCGCCATCGGCTCGAGGCCGTCTACGCCTCGGGAGGCGGCAGCCGGAACCCGGTGCTGATGAAGGGCCTGGCCGCGCGGCTGGCGCCGCTGCCGGTGCGCCCGCTCGACGTGCTGGGCTTTCCCGAGAGCGCGAAGGAAGCCGCCTGCTTCGCGCTCTTGGCCAGCGAATGCCTGTCGAACCGGCCCCAAAACGTCCCTTCCGCAACAGGGGCGAGAAGATCCGTCGTCCTGGGTAAGATGGTTCCGTGAGCACCGTCAACGTCATGGCGCGGGAAGTCGCCGCGAAGATCGTCTTCTACGGGCCGGGCCTGTCAGGCAAGACGACGACCCTGAAGCGCATTCACGACTCGGTGAAGCCCGCGCACCGCGGCGAGATGATGTCGCTGCCCACCGAGGCCGACCGCACGCTGTTCTTCGACTTCCTGCCGGTTAAGGTGGAACGGGTGGGCGACTGCGCCGTGCGGCTGGCGCTCTACACCGTGCCCGGGCAGGTGTTCTACAACGCCACCCGGCGGCTGGTGCTGCAAGGGGCCGACGGCGTCGTCTTCGTCGCCGACTCGCAGCCCGAGGCGATGGACTCGAACCTCGAGTCGCTGCGCAATCTGGAAGAGAACCTCTTCGAGCAGGGCATTCGGCTCGAGCGCTTCCCGCTGGTGATTCAGTACAACAAGCGCGACCTGGCCAAGGCGCTGCCGGTGGCCGACCTTCGGGCGACGCTCAACCCCCGGTCGGTCCCCGACTTCGAGACCAGCGCCACCGTCGGGCGCGGCGTGCTGGACGGGCTGAAGGCCATCACCCGGCTGGTCATCAAGGACTTGCGCGCCAAGAAAGTCGTGCCGCCTCCGCGCGACCAGGCCGAGGCCCGGCCCGAAGTCCCGTCCATCGGAGGGCAGCACGACGAGATGGAGGACCAGGTGAGCCGACAGCTCGAGGCTGCCGACCGGACCGCTCCCCGAGCGCCGGCGGGGGTTCCGGCTGCTTTCGCCGCCAAGCCGGTTCCGAGCGCGGCGCCGGTGAAGGCCGAACCGGCTCCGGTGCGCGCCGAACCCCAGCCCGTGACTCCCCGGCTCGGCATCGGCCCGACCGCGGCGCTCGCTCCCGACGCGCTGCTCGACTACGCCCGCGCCGCCGACCTGGGCTACGTCTCGGCCGACTACCCGGCGTGCGTGCGCGCCTGCGTCGAGGCCACGCGCCGGGCGCTCGGCTTCGCCGGCGAAGGTTCGCTGGCCGACCAGGGCTACCTCCTCGGCGTCAACGGGGCCGACCTCTTGAAGCTGCAGCGGCTGGCGGGCGAGGCGGCCCCGCGCGCCGAGGACGCCGCCTTCGGCCTGTTCACCCTGATGCAGGTGCTCGTCCGCCTGCGCGCGGCGGGCCTGCCTATCTCCGGGTGACCGGCGCAGTTGCCTCTTGCAGCACGCCCATGCGCCGCAGCTTTGCCAGGCACTTCAGCGTCTCGAGCTCGCGGTTCTGGCTGGCCAGGACGATGGTCGAGACGTCCCACCGGCCGTTGAGCAGCGAGGCGATGTGCCGTTCCTCGGGCCGCAGCATCGACAGCGCGTCGGCGTCGTCCACCAGCGCGGGCACGTAGAGCGGCGGCAGCTCGCGGTAGAGCGCGGCGACGTGCTCGCGCTCGACCATGCGGGTGAACTCGCGCACGCGCCGGTCGGCCGGGTCGCTGGCGAGCAACGCCTGGAACACCAGCCCTGCCGCCTCGAACTGGCGCTCGCGCACCAGCACCGCGCCCTTCTCGAGCATGTCCACCACCGGGTCGACGTCGACGGACGGGGCTCCTTCGACCTCGACCTTGCGCTGGCGCAACAGCTCGAAGACGCGCCGGGTGGTCGTCATGCGCGACACGCCCATCGACAGCCGCAGCTTGCCGAGGTTCTGACCGTTCTCGCACACGGTGAGGATGACGCGGTGGAGCAACGGCAATTCGGGCGACGCCTCGGTCAGCGCGCGCACCGTCATCGAGTCGAGCGGCAGCGCCTTCTCGATGTCGCCCTGCTCGTCCAGCCAGCGCATGGCCTCGAAGAGCAGGTGGCGCAGTTGAAGGTCCACCTCGACCCATTCGTCGCCGCCCCGGTCGGGGTCTTCGGTCCAGTGGAAGCGGCCGCCCTGCGCCTGCGTCAGGTCGGCGACCGCGCCGTAGAGCTCTTCCCGCGCCAGCTCGACCGCCATCGACGGGTCCAACCCGCGCGCTTCGAACGCGGCCGCCACCTTGCCCGTGCGGCGCACTTCCGTGAAGGCGGATAGCACCGCCTGGCCGCTCGCCAGCCCTCCCAGCTCGAGGGTGCGGGCGATGCGTTCCCACAG
>JAHFDQ010000580.1 GCA_023248915.1 Archangiaceae bacterium
AACCGGGCCTGCACCGCCGACGCCACGGTCATCGCCACGGCCGAGACGACCAGCGGCATGGCGAGGGGAGAGCGCCGGAGGGTCGCGAGCGCCCCAAGCCACCCGAGCGGCAGCAGAAGCAACGTGACTCCGAAGTAGCGCCACGCCCAGTCGGGGTGCTTCCAGAGCGGCTGCGACTCGGTGACGATGGCGAGGAGCGGGTCGGTCGCGGTCAGGTGGCCTCCGGCGCGCAGGAGTTGCAGCGACAGTGGGGCCGCGAGGACGAGGGCGGCGATGAGGGCGCCGAGCCACCGGAAGTCCCGCTCCATCAGTCCCGCGACGCCCGCCGCGCCCGCGAACGCCGAGAGCACGAACAGCGGCTGGAACAGGGAGAGCTGCTCGTACAGCATCGAGCGCGGCACGCCGAAGAGGACGGCGCCCAGGGCGAGCACCGCCGCCGCCGACCCGCCGAGCGCGAGCGCCAGCCGGGCCCGCCCCGGAACCCGCGCCAGCACCACGGCTGCCGCCAATCCCGGAACGAAGCTGACCGCGGTGGGGGTGAACAGCCGCGCCAGCCCGAGCAGCGCCCCAGCCGCCATGGCGAGGCGAATCGACCGCTGCTCGAGCGCACGGCCTGCCGTCAGGCACAGGGCCGCGAGCATGAGCGGCTCGTGGACGTGATGGTCTGCGTTCCCGAGCGCGCCCGAGTAGACCGACACCTCGGTGAGCCCGAGGACGAACATCGCCTCCAGCGCCTCCCGGGGGCCTACCCAGCGCCGCAGCAGGAGCCCGAGGAGCGCGAGCTCGAGCACCGCGATGACCGGGCCGACGAAGGCGGCGTTGCGCTCCGCCGTGCCGGCCTTGCCGACGGCGATGGCTGCGGCCACCGCGTAGGAGTGGAAGGGCGGCCAGTAGATGTGGGCCCCTGAGGGCGCGTTCACCCAGGGGTCGAAGTCGTCGAAGCGCGGAAAGGCGTCGAGCTGCCGGGTGGCGAAGCGGACGTAGTAGTGCGAGTCGGTCGGCTTGAGCTCGACTCCGGCCGGGGTGAAGACGTTTCTGAAGCCCGCGACTCGGGCCCAGCCGGCCGCTGCGAGCAGTACAACCGCCGCGACGAAGATGGTCCGCGGGTGAGTGGGCACGGGGACATTGTAGGCGAACGGCGCGGCGACACCGGTCGCGCCGATTGGGGCGGGGGCCCTCGACTCCGCTCGGGCCGAGCGGAGGGTTCTTCTCGGGCTGAGCTGTCAGGCCAGATTGCGCCGAGCCCGAGGCCTGCATCGAGAGGCGACCTCGCAAAGGGTTGAGGTTTCTGGAGTCGAACGCCGGCGGGGTCCCGGAGGCGGGCCGAAACCGTCTGGCCTGACGACCGGGCGTCAGGCCAGACAGAAATGGCTCCGGTGCCGCCGGCCGCTCGAGGTGAAGTCCCGTGATTGCCTGGGTTTGACCGGGCAGGACATCGACTCCCGGGGCTCGGTGCGGGTCATCTGGCCTGACAGCGATTGCACCGACACGTTCTTGGCCTCGCTCCGCCCGATATCTCTATACTCCTCGCCGCATGGAGGGCCGCCTACTCCTCAAGGACTGCAGCATCTTCCGCGCGGACGGCCGCATTCGCGACCACATGGCGGTCGTCGTCGAGGGCGCCACCATTCAGAAGGTCGGTCCCGACGCCGAGGTGCCGACCCTGCCTGGCGACTGGGAAGTGGCGTGCCGCGGCCGCCTGGTGACTCCCGGCCTGGTGGACTGCCACACGCACCTTGTCGGGGGGCAGTTGTTGCCGCTCACCGGCGAGCTGCTCTTGCGCAGCTACCGCACCCGGCTCGAGACGCAAGACCGGCTCGACGGCCTGCTCACCGTCGGCGAGGTCGAAGCGCTCACCGCCATCGGCATCGCCAAGGCGCTGCGCGCCGGAGTGACGATGCAGGTCGAGCACCTGCACGCGCCGGCCGACGTGGGCGGGGCGCTGGCGGCGCAGGCGCGCGTCGCCGAACGACTGGGGGCGCGGCTGGTGAACAGCCACGCCACTTCCTCCTTGCGCGGCGAGTCGGTGGCCGCGGCCGAGCTCGAGGCGAACGCGGTGCACGCGAAGGCTCTTCGGGCCCACCCGCTGGTCCGGTCGGCGCTCGGGTTTCATTCCTCGTACGCCTGCGACGACGACCTCTTGCGCCGGGTGGGGCGGCTTCGTGAAGAGCTGGGCGTCGGTGTGCACTACCACCTGGCCGAGAACGAGGACGACCTCGCGCTCACCTACGGGCGCTACGGGCGGCGGGTGGTGCAGCGGTTCGAGTCGTTCGGGCTGTTGGGCGGAAGCGCGGTGGCGGCCTACGCGAAGGCCATCGACCGCGCCGAGGCCGAACGGTTGGCCAAGACGCGCACCGTCGTCGCGCTCAGCCCTCACTCCTGCCTGTCGCTCGACCCGGGGAGAGGCGGCTTCGAGTCGGTGATTGCCCACCAGGCGCTCATCGGGCTTGGCACCAGTGGCGCGGGTTCGCTCTGGGACGAGGTGGGCGGCGCCTTCGCGGCCATCATGCAGGTCGCGCGGGTAGGTCGCCTGCTCGACCCGGACGGGCTCTTGTCTCAGTTCGTGGTGGGCGGGCCGGCCGAGCTGTGCTCGATGATATTTGGGCTTCCCTCGGGCTACGTCGAGGCGGGCAGCCTGGCCGACCTGGCGGTGTTCGACCACGTCCCGGCCAAGGAGAACACCGGCGGGTTGTCTTCCCACCTGCTGATGCAGCTCGGCCATTCGCCGGTGGCGTGGACGGTGGTGAACGGGCGGGTGGTGGTGCGCGAAGGGCAGCTGCTCGGCGCCGACTACCTCGAGCTTTCCCAGGAGGGCGCCCGGGTGCAGCAGGCGGTCTGGAACCGCGCCGGAGGCGTGCTCGAACCGGGCGCTGGCGGGCCGGGGTGAGCCGGTCGGCGGCCGCCGGTTACGCCGAGAAGGTGGCACGCGCGGTCGCCCTTCGGCGGCCGCCCCCCGAGACGACCGCCTACCGCCTGGTGAACGGCGAGGGCGACGGCCTGCCCGGGGTGACGGCCGACTGGTTCGAGGGCGTGGCGGTGCTGGCGCTGTACGGCGCCGAGGCCGAGTCGAACGAGGCCGTGCTCGCCGACGCGCTGATGGCCGCGGGCGCGCGGGCCGTGTACGTCAAGCGCCGCCCCCGGGAAGCACGCACGGTGGCAGGCAAGCGCCAGGAAGCGCTGGCCCCCGAGGCGCCGGTTCGCGGCGACCCGGTGGACGAGCTCTGGGCTTCCGAGCTGGGTTTGCGCTACCTCATCCGTCCTGGGCAGGGGCTGTCGGTGGGCCTGTACCTCGACGCGCGTGACGTGCGCGGCTGGGTGCGCCGCCACGCCCGGGGCCGGACGGTGCTCAACTGCTTCGCCTATACCTGCGGCTACGGAGTGGCGGCCCTGGCGGGCGGGGCCGAGCGCGCCGCCAACGTGGACGTCTCGCGCCGGGTGCTCGACTGGGGCCAGGCCAACGTGCGCCAGAACGGCCTGACCGCGGCCCCGGACGACTTCATCGCGACAGACGCCTTCGCCCACCTGGCCCGGTGCGCCCGCCGTGGCGAAGCGTTCGACCTGGTGGTGCTCGACCCGCCCTCGTTCTCGACGACGAAGAAGAGCCGGTTCTCGGCGGCGACCGACTACCCGCGGCTGGCGGAGAGCGCGGCGCGCGTCGTGGCGCCCGGGGGCCTGGTCGTCGCCTGCTGCAACCTGGCGGCGATGGCGCGCGGTCGCTTCGAGGCGCTGGTCGCCCGGGGAATCGACCAGTCG
>JAHFDQ010000581.1 GCA_023248915.1 Archangiaceae bacterium
CCGGCCTCGAGCAGTTGCTGCCTCCACGACTCGAGCGAGTGCACGCGCACCTCCGCGAGCCGGAACACCACCCGCTCGACGAAGTCGATGGCCAGCCGGCCGAACGGGTTGTCGCCGCGCGGGTCGACCAGCACCAGCAGGCCGCCCTTCTTGAGCACCCGGCGCACCTCGGCCAGCGCCGCCCGGTGGTCGGGGTAGTGGTGGAACGAGTTGGTGCAGATGACCTTGTCGAGGCTGCCGTCCTTGAAGGGCAGGCGGCCGGCGTCGCCGCGCACCAGGCGCCCCCGCGCCGGGCCGACCCTGGCGGCCTTCTGTAGCATGCCGTCCGAGTAGTCGAGCCCGATGGGAATGGCCCCGGCTTCGGCGATGCGCGGCAGGCTGTCGCCGGGGCCACAGCCCAGGTCGAGCACCCGCTGGCCCGCGCCGAGGTGCAGCTTCTCGAGCGCCCGGCGCTGAATGCGGCGCAGCCCCCGGCTGAACGGGGTGTGCCGGTAGAAGGTGCTCCAGACGTCGAAGAAGCGCCCGTGCTTGGAAAGGGGGTCGTCGCTCACCGGCATGCTGCTAGCAAATCCAAGGGGGAAATGGCATTTTTCCCGCTCTTCGGAATCCACGCAGAACGAGGTCACACCGATGGGACTCTTCGACACCGTCAAGGCCGAGACCAAGCGCAACTTCATCGCCCGCGCGGACGAGGCCAAGAACGACATCATCTACAAGTACCCCGAGAACAACATCCGGATGATGACGCAGTTGACCGTCGATTCGGACGAGGTCGCCCTCTTCGTCAAGGACGGCAAGATCGAAGGCCAGCTCGGCCCGGGCCGGCACAACCTCGACACCAATAACGTTCCGTTCATCTCGCGCCTGCTCGAGAAGCTCACCGGCGGCAACCTCTTCCTCGCCGAGGTGTTCTTCATCAGCACCCGCGAGTTTGCCGGCATCAAGTTCGGCGGCCCCATCGGTGACGTGCGCGACCCCGAGACCGGGCTGGGCATCGGGACGATGGTGTACGGCGACTTCTCGATTCGGGTGACCGACCCGGCGAAGCTGGTGCTGGGGTTGGTCGGCATGCGGCAGGCGAAGAACGAGGAATTCCTCGGCTGGTTCAAGAACCAGGTGCTGAAGGTGACCCGCGACCGGATCGCCGAGCTGGTGGTCAAGAAGCGCTGGGCGCTGCTCGACGTCACCTCGGGCGCCTACACCGAGGAGATCGAGCAGGAAGTCATCTCGGGCACCAAGACGCACGTCGACGGCTACGGGATGACGGTCGTCCGCCTCGGCAACTTCACAGTCAGCATCAAGGAAGAGGACGAGGCGACGCTGAAGAAGCTGTCGAAGGACGTGGCCTACTCGCGGCTCGCGGGCGGCTTCCAGAACTACGCCCAGGGCCAGGCGATGCTCGGCGCGGCCGAGGGAATGGCGAAGGGTGGCGAAGGCGGTGGCGCGGCGCTTCAGGGCATGGGGCTGGGCGTCGGCTTCGGCATGGCCAACATGTTCGCGAACCAGGGGCAGCAGCGCCCGCAGGGGCCGGCGGCCGGCGCGACGTGCCCCGCGTGCGGCACGCCAGGCAGCGGGCGCTTCTGCGCGAACTGCGGCCAGGCGATGGCGCCGCAGGCGAAGAAGTGCGGCAAGTGCCAGGCGGACTTGGCCGCGGGCGCGAAGTTCTGCGCCGCGTGCGGCACCCCGTCGGCCGCTTGAGAGCAGGGCGGCCGTAGCGCCGCCCGCCGCCCGCGCGAGCGGGTGGGAGCCTGGCTCTCCAGAGGCGCGCTCCAGCCGCTCGAGTCAGTGAGCGGCACCGTGATTGTCCGGACCCGCGCCCCCGTCTGCCTCGGGCCCGGCGTCGGCCAACTGCTGAGGTTGCTTCCACGGGCGAGGCAGCCAGTCGCCTACCCCCCGCCCCCCATCGGCGCCCGCGTGGAGCGAAGTCTCCAGGCGGGCGAGCAGGGCGTCCGGGCGAAGGCCCGGTTCACCGGCTTCGTGGGCGATCTCGTCCGCGGTCCGTGCGTTGGCGTGCGCCCAGAGCCCGCGCAGGTACGCGCCCGCCGCGGGCGCCTTCCACCAGGCCGCGCCGAACCGGGTCTTGAGCTGGGCCTGAAGCTGAGCCGCCAACAGCCAGGCGCGGAAATCGTCGGCCGAGGCGTAGAGGTCTTCCGCGTCGACCGCGGCGCGCGAGGCGTCGTTGGGTCCGAACGCGACGCCTAGGGCGGGCGAGAGCAACTGGCGGTGGAGTTCTTTCGGGTCGCCGGCCTCGGGCCGGTGCAGCGCCACGCCGTAGACCAGGTTCCCCGCGGCGCGGCGCAGGTGGAACAGCCTCGAGGCGTCGGCCGCGAACAGGTACCGGGCCAGCGGTTCGCCCGAGAGCTTCGCCTCTTCCTCGAGCCAGACCGGGTCGGACAAGAGGTCCTCGAACACGAAGGAATAGGCCTCGGAGACGGCGAGGTCGCCCAGCTTGGCGAGCTCGAAGCGCGGCTCGGTCGAGTAGGCGTAGTGCAGGCAGTGGCCGAGCTCGTGGAAGAAGCTGGCCAGGGTTGCGGCGCCGGCGACGGGCCTGAGTGACAGCCGCAGGTCGGTCGGAATTTCGACCGCGATGCTGAGCGGCCGCGGGTTCTTCTTCTTGCCGTCGGTCAGGTCGAGGGTGACGGCTTTCAGCGCGGTCAGGTCGATGCCCAGCCCCGCCAGAGTTTCCCGCGCCCGGGGGACGAGCGCTTCCTTGGCGAAGTACGCGTCGACGCCGTGCGGGCGCAAGAGCCGTGGCAGGTCCGCGCGGGTCAGGCCGGCGAACGGCATCGCCAGCTCGCGCTCGGCGAACCGTTCCATCGTGTCGAGGTACAGCGCCTGGGTTCGGTCGAGGACCTCGTCGGCGAGGAAGCCGAGCGCGTCGATGTCGGCCTCGCGCAGCTCGGCCCCGAACGCCTCGTATGACGGGTACCCGAGCTCGGCGACGAGGGCGACGAGCCGGTCGTTCTTGCGCTCGACCGAGAAGTTGAGCCGTTGGACCGCGTCGGTGGCGGCGGCGTAGAGCTCGCGGCGCTTGAGGGGAATAGGCTCGTTGGCGAGCAGCCGGTCCAGGTCGCGGTACGCCAGTTCCTTCTCGGCGTAGTTGAAGGTGAGCGACGCCTCGAGGTTGGCCTGGGCGTCGGCCTGCGAGGCCAGCCCGCGGGCCAGGTATTCGCCCGCCAGGTAGGCCTTGAAGTGGGTGAGGGCGCGGGCCTCGCGCGGGTCAGCAGCCGCCGCGCGGGCTCGATCGACCGCGGCGAACGTCTCGGCCGAGAAGAGCTTCTCGTGCCCGGCGTAGCTGCTGGCCAGGTTGAGCGGCTCCCCTTCCGTCCAGGCCTTCCACACCGCCTCGTCCTGGGCTTTCTGTAGCGCCGCCGCCTCGGCCACCTGGGCGCGAACGTCCGGGGCCGGAAGCTCGACGCGGGCCGGGACGGGGGGCAGTGGCGGCGGAGCCCTGGGGCACGCGGCCAGAGCGAGCGCCAACGCTCCGAGACGGGCGGACCTTGGGGTCATTCGGCGCGCAATGTAACGTGGGCGCCCGTGCCCAACCAGACGCAATGGAGCGCAGCAGGCGCGCGACGGAAGCTGAACGCCAGCCTCCGGCGCACCTTCGACGCGTTAGGGTTCGAAGAGGTCGAGACCCCGGCCCTGGTGCCCACGCCCGGCCAGGAACCGCACATCAACCCCTTCGAGACTTCGTTCGTGCCCGAGCTGGGGCAGGGGCGGGCGCGGACGCTC
>JAHFDQ010000582.1 GCA_023248915.1 Archangiaceae bacterium
TGCCGAGGTGCGCGCGAACCATGCCTCATCGGTCAGCGCGTTCATCTCGGACGCGGTCGAGGAAAAGCTCGAGCGCGACCGTCTCCAGGAGGCGCTCGACGAGGTCTGGCACGACAAGCCCATGACCAAGGCAGAGCGCGCGTGGGCCGACAAGATCCTCCAGGGCTGACCTTCGACAGCGGCGCGTTGATTGCGTTCGAGGCCTACGACCGGCGAGTCGCTGTTCTGGTTCAGCGGGCAAAGGACCTGGAACGGACAATCGTCATCCCCGCGGCCGTGCTGGCCCAGGTGTGGCGGGGCCGCGGGCCCCGGCAGGCGCGTCTGGCGATTCTCCTCGGAGCGGGCAACGTGACCGTGCACGACCTGAATCGAAGCCGTGCCCAGGTCGCGGGCGAGCTCTGCGGGCGCAGCGGCACGTCCGACGTGGTGGACGCGTCGGTCGTCGCGGCCGCCTGGACCCATGGGCGCATCGTCGTGACCAGCGACCCCGACGACATCCGTCGCCTGGACCCCGGCCTCACCATCGTCTCGGTCTGAGCCGACCGGGACTCGACCGGCCCCTGGGCCCCCGTTTCCAAGCTCTGGCCGAACCTATGCCGCACTCCAAAATCCTCAGAGGGAGAATTCGAGAGTGTGGCATCGAAAAGGGCAGAGCCGCGAAATGAGCCCCCGGGGTGGTCCAGCTGGACGTCTGCTCGAGCGGGCCGGGCGCCTTACCACTGCCGCTGTGATAGGCAGCCGGGCGGCGATGGCGGTCCACCAACTGGTCCCGAGCTTCTTCCCTGGCGATGCGATGGGCCAGGCCGCTCTCCACTTTCAGTTGCTCGCCCGGCGCCTCGGCCACTACGGAGGCCTCTTCGCGGGCGAGGTAGCGCCCGGCTACGGCGCGCTGGTCCGGCCGTGGACCGAGCTGGCCCCGGCCGCCGACGACCTGGTGCTCTACCACCATGGCATCGCCTCGCCTCTGTCGGGGGCACTCTTGCACCTGCGCTGCCGGCGCGGGGTGGTGTTCCACAACATCACTCCCTCGCGGCTGTACGAGGGGTCGGCGCTGTTCGAGGCGCTGCTCTCGGGCCGGTCGCAGCTCGCGGCGATAGCGCCCTTCGCCGACCTGGCGATCGGCGTGTCGGGCTTCAACTCGGCCGAACTGACCGAGGCGGGGTACGCGAACGTCCACACGGTGCCGCTCTTCGTGGAGCCCGAGCGCTTCGCCGCCTCGCGCGCCGACCCGGCGATG
Source organism: Archangiaceae bacterium (assembly GCA_023248915.1). Classification (GTDB taxonomy): domain Bacteria; phylum Myxococcota; class Myxococcia; order Myxococcales; family Myxococcaceae; genus JAHFDQ01. The sequence goes on from JAHFDQ010000582.1 coordinate 1,238, forward strand.
CTGGCTCGGCTCGGTGGCGGAAGAAGTTCCGTTCACCCCGAACGCAAGGAACTGCCTTCTCCCGCGGTGCTGACGGTGAGCCGGGTAGTCCCGCACAAGCGTTTCGAGGACCTTCTGGCGCTGCACCGCGAGCTCCTGCGCCTGCGGCCGGACGCGCGTCTGTGGCTGGTGGGCGGCTACGCGGAAGGAGACCGCTACTTCCGGTCGCTGTCGCGCGAGGCGCGCGGGGTGCGCGGAGTCGAATTCCTCGGGCGGCTCTCCCACGGCGAGCTGGTGGCGGCCTTCCGCTCGGCGTCCGTCTTCGTTTCGATGAGCGAGCACGAGGGCTTCGGAGTGCCGCTGCTCGAAGCGATGGCGGCCGACCTGCCGGTGCTGGCCTACGCGGCGGGTGCGGTCCCCGAGACGCTCGGCGGCCACGGCATCGCCTTCACCGAGAAGCGCTTCGCCGCCCTCGCCGAGCTGGTGGCCGAAGTCATGAAGCCGGGGCAGCTCAGGGACCGGCTGCTGGCCGGCCAGCGGCAGAGGCTCGCCGAGCTCTCGGCCGACACCGCCGCCCGGCGCTTCAAGGCGGCGCTGGAATCGCTCCCGGCCGGGCCGCGGAGCCGTCCCTTCCCTCCCCGGCGCGCCAAGCCCACCCATTCGCAGCGCCCCCGCGTCGCCCTGGTGGTTCAGCGCTATGGCGACGTCGGCGGCGGCGCCGAGGCCCACGCGCGGCAGTTGGCCCACCGGCTGGCGCCGCACTGGGACTTGACGGTGCTCACCTCGTGCGCGCGCGACCACCTCACCTGGGCGAACGAGCTGCCCGAGGGGAAAACCCACGACGGCCCGGTGCGTGTCTTGCGCTTTGAGACGACCCGCCCGCGGGAGATGCGCGCCTTCAACCGGCTGTCGCGGACGGTGTTCGGGCGCGGCAACGACCGCGTGGCCGAGGAACGCTGGGTGGCCGAGCAGGGGCCGGACCTGCCCGGGCTCTTCCGGCACCTGGACCGCGAGGCGGACGCCTACGACGCCTTCCTCTTCTTCACGTACCTGTACTCTCCCACCGCGTTCGGGGTGTCGCGGGTGGCAGACCGCGCCCTGGTGGTGCCCACGGCGCACGACGAACCGGCGTTCCAGCTCGACGTCTTCGCCGACGTCTTCGAGCGGCCGCGGGTGCTGATGTGCAACACCCCGGAGGAAGTGGCGCTCATCGACCGGCGCTTCCCGCGCCACGCTCCGGCACGGGTGGTGGGGGTGGGCGTGGACAGCCCCGCGGGCGCCGCGCCCCGCTTCCGCGCGCGGCACGACGTCGGGTCGCCCTATCTCCTATACGTGGGCCGCCTCGAAGAGGGCAAAGGCGTGGGCGAGCTGTTGCGGCTCTACCGCGCGCTGCGCCGGAGCAACCCTTCGGCGCCCGACCTGCTGCTCGCCGGCCGCGGAGACTTTCGAGCGGACCAACGAGGGGTCCGCTTCCTCGGCGCGCTCGACGAAGAGGACAAGCACGACGCGCTGGCGGGGGCGCTGGCGGTGGTCGCGCCTTCCCGCTTCGAGAGCCTGTCGCTGGTCGCGCTCGAGGCCTTCGCCCAGGGCACTCCGGTGCTGGGCAACGCCGACTGCGAGGTGCTGGCTGGCCAGCTCGCGCGGAGCGGCGCGGGGGCCGGCTACCGGGACGTCGACTCGTTCGCCGCCGGGCTGCGGCTCATCGAGGCCGACCGGGAGAAGCTGTCGACGAAAGCCCGCGCGTTTGCGAAGAAGCAGAGCTGGGCGAAGGTGGTCGCGGCCTACCGCGCCGAGCTGGCGAAGATTCAGGAGGCAGGGCGATGAAGCTACTGGGCAAGGACTTCTCGGCGGGAACGCTGCTCGAGGACATCGAGGCGCGCCTGCGCGCGCGCGGCCTGGCCGAGGCCCCGCCCGGGCCCATTCGCTTCGACGGAGTCGAGCCCCGGGTCGACCCGCTGTCGTTCAACCTCTCGGCGCTGGAAGAGCACGCCGACCCTACCCAGGGCCTTCCGCTGCACACCCACCGCGGCGGCGCCGGCCGGTTGGTGCTGGTGGCGAAGTGGGCCTTCCGGAAGACTTTCCAGGTGTTCATCAACGAGGCCCTCTCGCGGCAGCGGTTATTCAATGGCCACGTGCGCGACTCCTACGCGCAGCTCGCCGCCGAGGTGCTGAGGTTGCGCCAGGACGTGGACACGATGCGCGACCCGAAGCGGCGCCCGGCCGCGGGAAAGCGTGCCCGGTGAGCGCGAACGCCCCGGCCATCACGCGCGGCCTGAAGCTCGTCCTAGTCCCTCTCGCAGTGGGGGCGGCGGGGTTGGTGCTCGCGCACCACGAGATGATTCTCACCGGGCTCGCCTTCATGCAGAACGACTGGGGCGACACCCGCTTCTGCAACTACGCGCTCGAACACGGCTACCGCTGGCTCTTCGGCTGGCCTGGCCACACCGACCTCTGGAGCCCGGGCTTCTTCTACCCGGCGAAGGGAGTCTTCGCTTACACCGAGAACCTGCTCG
>JAHFDQ010000178.1 GCA_023248915.1 Archangiaceae bacterium
GGTTGTGCTTTCAACCGCAGGGGGCGACTTCGCCCCCGTTGTCTCCAGTGAAGAGCACCACCAGCTTCTTGTCGGCAGCCCCGGCGCCTGAACCGACGAGCGCGGCGAGCGCCACGAGGCCCAGCCCCAGCCGGTTCACTTGACCTTCCCCTTCTTGGGCGGCGCTGGCGGCGCCGGCTTCTTGAACTTGTCCTTCTCGAGCTCGGACAGCCTGGTCTTGGCCGTCTTCGCCGGTTCGGACTTGGGGTACTGCTTCACCAGCTCTTCCAGCGCCAGTTTCGACTCGTCGGCCATCTTCAGCTTCTTGAAGCACTCGGCCGAGCGCAGGTACGAGACGGGGGCCGACCTGGTCTTCACGAAGTCCTGAATGACTTTGCCGTACTCGAACAGCGCCTCGCGGCACTTGTCTTCGGAGTAGTAGGTTTCTCCGAGGCCGTAGTGGGCCTCGCCGGTCAGGTCGTCCTTCGGCCACTTCTTGAGGAAGTCGGCGTAGAGCTGGCGCGCCAGCGACAGGTCGCCCGCCTTGGCCTTGTCGTCGGCGAGCTGCAGGAAGTCCTTCTTGTCTTCGGGGCGCCTCAGCTCGTCCGCCTTCTTCTTGGCTTCGGCCGCCTTCACCGCCTCGGCCCCCTGCAGCTCGGTGAAGCGCTTGTCGGTGTCGTCGCCGACCTTCTTCAGCGCCACCTCGAGCTCGTTGATGCGGAACAGGTAGGTTTCCACCTGGCCGCGAAGCTGCGCCAGATCCTCGACCGTCTTCTGGAATTGAATGCCGATGTCGGCCTCGCTCCGGTGCGAGGCCTTGTCGAGGCTCTCGAGCGCCTTGGTGACCTCGGCGACCTTCTCGTCGACCTTGGGGACGGCGGCAGCGAGCTTCGCCCGGGTCTCGGCCAGCTCGGCCTTGAGCTGCTCGTTGTCCTTGCCGAGCTTCTGGACCTTCAGCTCGAGGTCGCGGCCGCGGTCGGCCGGGTAGAAGCAGCCGGCGCCGAGCACCACCCACAGCGCGGGAAGAAGCCGTCGCATCGAACGGCCGATACTACCGCGGTCGCCGTCCATCAGTCGCGAAATCCCAGCCTCTTCAGGGCCACCGCGCAGGCCCCTTTCAGCCGGGTGTCATTCAGGAAGAAGGCCGCCGCCCGCGACCTGCCTTCGTCGAGCGCCGCCAGCGCGCGCCGGTACTCGGCCGCCGCGTCGGCCCGCGCGCTGCGCTGCTCGAGCAGCATGCCCAAGAGGTACCTCGCCTGGGCGAAGTGCGGGTCGAGGTAGAGGCAGCGCCGAAGCCCCTGTTCGGTGTCTTCGTCGCTCTCGCCGGCCGCAGCCCAGTCGAGAACGATCTGAAAGATGGCCAGGGCTTCCTCTCGCGGGTCGGACGCCGCCTGGTACTCGCCGGTGAACGTACGCCGCAGCGGTCCGGGCGCGGGCACGTCACCGGTAATTCGGCGAGGGGCGGCGGCCGTGAGTTCGCCCGCGCGCGCTTTCGCAGGTTCCGGCGAGGGTCCGCCGGGCGCGCGATGCGCCCTCGAGGCCGGTTCCGGCGCCGCGGCGCCCGCTGAGTCGACGGCTGGCCCGGGCCCGTTCGCCCGCGGCGCGCGCTTCGATGACGCCCAGGGCGTTTCTCCGGCCGGCGGCCGGTAGGGCGCGCCCGGCGCCTTCTTTCCGTAGAAGAAGGCCTGCTCGCAGCGCAGCGTTGCCAGCGACGGAAACACCTTGAGAATCGGCTCGGCCGCCGACAGCACCAGCGTGCCTCCGGGCGCCAACCGGTCGGCCAGCCCGCCCACGGTGGTGTCGAAGGCCTCTTCGGTAAAATAGATGAGCACGTTGCGGCAGAAGATGACGTCGAAGGGTCCGCCCCCTTCGGCGAGTGGGTAGGGCAGGTCCATCAGGTTGTGGCGGGTGAACGAGGCCCGAGCTTTCAGGTCGTCCGCGAGGGCGAAGCGGCCGTCGCGCTCGCGGAAGTAGCGGCCCCTCAACGCCTCGGGCACTCGCCGCACCGTCTCGGCATCGAACACCAGCGGGGCCGCCGTTTCCAGCGCCGCCGCCGACAGGTCGGTGCCCAGCACGGTGCTCGAGGGGTGCGCCCCCGCTTCGGCGAGCAGGATTAGGAGCGTCGCCACTTCCTCGCCGGTCGCGCACCCGGCGCTCCACAGCCGCAGCGGTCGGGCGGTGCGCGCCAGCGGCAGGAGCACGTGCGCGGCGAAGGCACCGAGCTGGTTCTCGTCGCGAAACAGGTCGGTCTTGTGCACCGAGATGGCCGCCATCAGCTCGGCCAGCTCGACCGAACCGGGTGGCGTCTTCAGGTGCTCGAGGTACCGGGCCGTGCTGCGCCCCGACAGGCGCTTCTCGACCGCCGCCGACAGCCGCGCTTCCTGGTGGGTGGACAAGGCCGACCCGGTGCGCTGCGCGACGTAGGCGCAGATGAGCACGCTGCCCGAGTCGGAGGCCCCCCCCAACGCCTAGGCTTTCGCCGTCGGGTGCTCGCCCCTGGCGAGGCGAAGCAGGGCTTGCGACAACTCGTCGCCGTGGACGATGAGGTCGGCCGCCTTCTTGGCGATGGCCGAACCAGGCATGCCGAAGACGACGCAGGACTCCTGACTCTGGGCAATCGTCTTGCCCCCCGCCTGCTTGATGGCGAGCATGCCGTCCGCGCCGTCCGACCCCATTCCGGTGAGGATCAACCCCACCGAGCGGCGCCCGTAGACCTTCGCCGCCGACTCGAGCAGTGAGGTGGCCGAGGGCATGTGGCCTTCGCGGGGTTCGCCCGTGGCCACCGCCAGCCGGCCGCGGCTGTGCACCCGCATGTGCTGGTTGGGCGGAGCTATCAGCACCCCGCCCGGCACCAGCGCGTCACCGTCCTTGGCGACCCGCACCTTCAGCTTGGACGACGCGGCCAGCCAGCCCGCCAGCGAGTCGGCGAACGCGGCGTTGATGTGCTGCACCACCACGATGGGGGCCGGGAAGTCGCCGGGCAGCTCGGAGAAGAGCTTGTGGATGACCTGGGGCCCGCCGGTCGAGCTGGCGATGGCGACGAGGCCAATGGGCGACGACAGGAAGGCCGTGGCGTCCTCGGCCGCCGACACCGCGGGCGCCGGCCGGGGAGCCGGCTTCTTCGAGATGCCGCGCAGGTGCCGAATCACCTTCACCGAGGACAACAGCTTGACCTCGCGGGCAAGGTTCCACGCGTCGGGGCCGGCGTCGAGCGCGGGCTTGACCTGCAGGGCCAGCGCCCCGGCCTCGAGCGCCTTGCAGGTCAGCTCGGGCGCCTGGTTCCGCGGGTCGGCGGTGAGCATCAAGATGGGCGTGGGCCACTCGGCCATGATGCGCTCGACGGCCTGCAGGCCGTCCATCACCGGCATGTCGACGTCCATGGTGATGACGCTCGGCTTGATTTCGCCCACGCGCCGCACGGCTTCCTCGCCGTTGACGCAGGTGGCGACCACCTCGAGCTCTGGATCTTTCTGGAGCGCGTCGGAGATCAACTGGCGGCAGATGGGCGAATCGTCCACCACCATCACGGCGACTTTCTTGCTCATTTGGACCTCACCCCGGGGCGCACCAGACTATCCCAGCAGCCGCGCGACGACGTCCACCAGGTCTTGGCGGACGAGGTCGCCCTTCGCGATGTAGCCGTCGGCGCCCGCTTCCATGCCTTTCCGGCGGTCGGCCTCGGCGCCCCGGGTCGTCACGATGATGACGGGCAGCCGGCGCAAGGTGGGGTGGCTCTTGACCCTGCGGGTCAATTCCAGTCCGTCGACCTTGGGCATCTCGAGGTCGGTCACCACCATCTCGACCGGATCGCGGCCCAGCTTGTCGAGCGCGTCGGCGCCGTCGACCGCGGAAACCACCTCGTAACCCACCGCCTCGAGCAGCGAGACGATGAGCTCGCGGGTGAGGGGCGAGTCGTCCACCACCATGATGCGCCGCCTGCGCGCCTCGGCGGCCCGGGCGGTCATCGGCGCGACCGCGGTGACCAGCGTGCCGCGGGTCGAGTCGATGAGGTGCGACGCCGAGAGCACCAGCGCCAGCGACCCGTCGGCCAGGGCGGTGGCGCCCGAGAGGTGCTTGAAGCGCGACAGCACGCCCTTCAGGGGGAGTATCGACTGGGCCCGTTCTTCCAGCACCCGGTCCACCGAGATGGCGGCGGAAGAGCCCTGCCCGCGCACCACCAGCACCAGCTCGCCCTCGAGGGGACCCCGGCGGGGCGTCATGCCGAGAATGGACGACACCGACGCGAACGGGACTATCTCTTCGTCGACCGCAACCGCCGGCTTGCCGGCGATTTCGCGAATCTGCGCCGGGTCGACCGTGAGGGCGGTGGCCACGTGCGCCGCGGTGACACAGAGCTGCTCCTCCCCCACCTGCACGAAGAGCAGCGGCGCGACGGTGAGCGACACCGGCACCCTGAGCTCGAACGAAGAGCCCCGGCCCGGCGCCGACTGCAGCGCCACGTCGCCGCCCAGCCCCTGCAGCCGCACCCGCACCACGTCGAGCCCCACGCCCCGGCCCGAGATGTCGGTCACCTTCTCCTTCGACGAGAAGCCCGAGACGAAGACCAGGTCGCGGGCCGCTTCGTCCGAGAGCGCCGTGGCCGCCGACTCTTCGAGCAGGCCCCGGCGCACCGCCGCCTTTCGCAGCGCCGCCGGGTCGATGCCGGCGCCGTCGTCTTCCACCCGAATCAAGATGCGCTCGCCCTCGCGCGCGGCCGAGAGCGTCAGGTGACCGCGGGGCGCCTTGCCCGCCTTCTCGCGTACGTCGCGGGGCTCGAGGCCGTGGTCGAGCGCGTTGCGCACCAGGTGCATGAGCGGATCTTTGAGCGCCTCGAGCACCGAGCGGTCGGCACGGGTGTCCTCGCCGGCGACCGACAGGTCGACGTCCTTGCCCAGCTCGCGGGCCAGCTCGCGCACCATGCGGGGGTACGGTTCGAAGAGGTGAGAGAGCGGCAGCATGCGAAGGTCCTGCACCTCTTCGGTGATGCCCGAGAGCTCGCGGAATTCTTCGTTGGCCCTCAGCTTGCCTTCACGGTGGATTTCGGCGGCCAGGTCCTTGGCGCGGTTCAGCCGGGCCACCATCGCCCCCGCGGCCGGCCCCAGGTCCTCGGCCGCGCGGGCGATGTGGGTCAGCTCACGCGCGAGCTGCAGCCTGCGGGAGAGGTCGAGCTCGCGGCTGCGCGCGAGCTGCCCCAGGTTGCCCACCTGGGTAGTCAGCGCGTCGAGGCTCTGCTGGCTGATGCGGATGGACGCGTCGAGCCGCGTCTCGGCGCGCGGCGCCTTCGAGCTCACCGGCACCGCGAGCCCGGGTTCGACAGGGGCTTGCGGCGCGGCCGGCGCCGCGGACGGAGTCGGGGCCGGCGCGGGGCTGGCCGAGGCCGACGAAGCCCCCGCGGGCGCTTGCGCGGCACTGGCGGCCGGCGGGGCCGCGCCACCGGACTTCTGCGCCTCGGCGACCACGCGCTGCTTCAGCCAGTCTACCAGCTTGTCGATCTCGGGGGGCCCGCTGCCTCCGGCCGGGGCGGTGCCGGCGAGCACCAGCACCGCGTCGGACGCCACCAGCAAGGCGTCGATGGAAGCCGCCGCCAGCACGAAGCCCGAGGGCTGGGCCGAGCGGACCAGATCTTCCATCTCGTGGACGACGCGGTTGATGTCCTGGAAGCCCATCATGCGGGCTTCGCCCTTCAGGCCGTGAAGCTCGCGCAGGGCGTTCTTGCCCGCGTCGGGGTTCGGCCCCGCCTCGAGCACGATGAGGTCTCGGCTGATCTTCTCGAGGCGTTCGCCCACCAGCTCGCGAAACTGGGTCAGCAACTTTTCGCGAGCGTCGCTCATCCCTCAATCCGGAAGCGCTCGACGACCACGCGCAGGTCCTTCGAGAGCGCCGCGAGGCCACCGTTGGCGGCCGAGAGCTGCTTGGTCGTCTGCAGGCTCTGCTGGGTCACCCGCAAGATTTCCCCCATGGCCTCGGCGAGCTGGTCGGTGCCGGTCTTCTGCTGCTGGGTGGCGAGCGAGATCGCCCGCACCGCGGTCGAGGTCTCGCCGGCGAGCGTCACGATGGTGCGCAGCGACTCGGACACCTGCATTGCCAGCCCCGCCCCCACCTCGGTGGCGCGCACCCCTTCGTCGGTGGCAGCGGCGGCGGCGTCGGTGGCGCCGCGAATCTCTTCGATCAGCTCTTCGATCTCGCGGGTGGACTCGAGCACGTTCTCGGCCAGGCGCCGCATTTCACCGGCGACCAGCGAGAAGCCCCGCCCCACCTCACCGGCCTTGGTCCCCTCGAGCTCGGCCGACAGGGCCAAGAGGTCGGACCGGTCGGCGACGGTGTTGATGAACTCGACGATTCGGCCGATCTGCTTCACCCGCTTCGACAGCTTCTCGACCGCGTCGGCGATGGCGTGGTTGTCAGCGATGATTCGCTCGACCGACCCCGAGAAGGCCTCGGTGCTCTGCTGGCCCGCGTGGGCGGCGTCGAGCGTCGTCCCGGCGATCTGCGCGACCGACTCGCCGTTGGTGGCGATCTGGTGGGCGCTGTGCGCCAGTTCTTCAGTGGTGGCCGAGGTCTGGTTGAGCGCCCCCGCCTGCGCGGCCGCCCCGGCCTCGTACCGGCCGGAGGTGGCGATGATCTGCTCGGTGGTGGCGCTGATGCGCAGCCCGGCGTTCTGGAGCTTCGCGAGCACCTCGGTCAGGTGGGCCTGCAGCGTGGTGAAGGCGGCCGACACCGCCCACACCTCGTCCTCGGCGGGAATCAGCACCACCTTGCCCAATTCGCCCCGGGCGATTCGGCCGGCCTGCAGGGCGATGCGGTGCATCGGCCGGCTGATGGCCGTGCCCATCGCGAACGCGGCGGCCATCGCCAGGGACAGCACCAGGCCGCCCAAAATGCCGATCGTCAGGAGCGCTTTCAGGCGCTCGTCGTCGGCCACCGCGTGCTGCCTGACCAGAGGCACCGCCAAGACTTCGTCGAAGGCGTGGCGAGCCAGCGCGAATGACGCGTCGGCGGTCAGCAGCACCGGAATGACTACGAGCAGCGCCGTGAACAGCACCAGCCGCACGCGCAACTGGGCACGCCGGGGCGGCAAGGCGGCGATGACTTCCTGCGGGCTCAGTCCTTCTTCGGCCAACTCCGAGATGAGCTCTCGACCGCGCAGCGTCACCAGCAGGTAGGTCAAGGTCGAGCCCAGGGGCCCGAAGGTGAGGCCGAGCCCCAGCACACGCACAACCAGCCCCAGGGGCACCTCGGTGCCCAGCCAAGAAAGGGCCACGCTCACCGCCAGCGAAACCGCCGCCCAGCTCTGGATTCCCACCCAGAACATGCGCTCGGGCGCTTCGGCCACCTCTTTGATGGCCGCCGCCAGCGCCGCCGGCGTCGGGCCCAGCGCGTGCTGCGACCGCACCGCGCGGGTGAAGGCCCGGGCCCGCAGCGCGCCGTAGGCGGCCACCCCGGCCACCGCCGCGACGCCTAGGCCCGCGAACAAAGGCAGCGTGCCGGAGCCAAAGCGCATCGCCAGTCCGACGTAGCAGGCGGCCAGCGCCGTGGCGGCGAGCTGCCCCGCGATGGAAGGGGCCGTGAGCCAGAAGCGGTGGTTTCGGGCCGTTCGCGCCACGGTCAGCTCACCGAGAAGCGGGCGACCACCTGCTTCAGGTCGTTGGACAGGGTGGACAGGTCGGCGTTGGCGGCGACGATCTGCTGGGTGGCGCTGGCGCTCGCCTGGGTCGAGGACAGCACGTCGGCCATTGCCGTCGCCAACTGATCGGTGCCGCTCTGCTGCTGGTGCGTGGCGAGCGAGATCGACCGGACGGCGTCGAAGGTCTGGTTGGCGTGGGCCAAAATCGTCTGCAGCTTCTCGCTCACCTGCTGCGACAGCGCGCTGCCGGCGTCGGTGGCCTTGACCCCGGCCTCGGTCGCCATCACCGCCGCGTTGGTGGCGTCGCGAATCTCTTCGATCAGCCGGCCGATCTCCTGGGTCGAGGTGATGACGCTCTCGGCCAGGCGCCGCATCTCGGCGGCCACCAGCGAGAAGCCCCGGCCGACGTCTCCGGCCTTGGTGCCCTCGAGCTCGGCGTTCAACGCCAAGAGGTCGGACTTGTCGGCGATGCCGTTGATGAACTCGACGATGCGGCCAATCTGCTGCACCCGCTTGTTCAGCCGCACCACCGAGTCGGCGATCGCCTGGTTGCCCTTGCGCATGCGCCCCATCGACCCGAAGAAGGCCTCGGCGCTCTTCATGCCGCCCTGGGCCGCCTGCAGCGTCTGTTCGGCGAGCTGCGCCACTGACTGCGCGTTCTCGGCGATGTGCTTGGCGCTGCGCGCCAGCTCTTCGGTGGTCGCCGACGTCTCGGCCAAGAGGCTCGCCTGCTCGGCCGCGCCGCCCTGGTGCTTGGTCGAGGTCTGCACCAATTCGCCGGTGGTCGAACCGATGGCCGCGCCGGCGACAATCAACTGCGAGATGGCGTCGGAAAGCTGCGCCTGCATGCCGGTGAAGGCCGAGGCCACCGCCCACACCTCGTCCTCGGCCGCGTTGATGCGGGCCGAGCGCAGATCGCCCGCGGCGATGCGCCGGGCGTCAGCGGTGATGGCGCGCATCGGCTCGCCCAGCGCGGCGCCGACCAGAATTCCCGCCCCGGCGACCATCAGTATCACCAGGGTGGCGGCGACGACGATGGCGGCCAGCCCCTCGGCCTGACCCTGGGCCAGCGCCTGAACCTGCAGCTCGGGCGTGGCCGCCGCGAACAGGCGCGCCATGGCGCGGTCGGTGCGGAACACCACCGCGTCGAGCACGAAGAGCGTCGGCGTCATCACCGAGATGGCGGTGAAGGTCATCAGCCGGGCCCGAAGCTGCAGGCGGGTGGCGGGCAGCGCGGCGACCACCTCTGCCAGCGGCAGGTGAGCCGCCAGCTTCTCGAAGACGGTGCGCGACCGCCCGATGATGAGCACGTGCGTCAGCACCGAGGTGATGGGGGCCAGCACCGCGCCGAGGAAGAACAGCCGCCCCACCACGGCCCAGGGCACGACCGCGGTCGACCGGTACAAGAGGCCGATGCCCGAGGCTCCGAGCAGCCAGCTGATGATGTTGATCCAGAACGCGCGGTCGGGAATCTTGTGAACTTCCCGAAGCGCTCGCTTGACGGCGTCTGGGGAAGGCTTCGACTTCCCCGAACCCAGCGCGCGCAGCGCCTTCAACCCCCGCTGCTGGAGCACGTCGCCGAGCAGCACCGCCGCGCACACCCCCACCACCACGCTGAAGATGAACGCGCCGTTCGTCCCGGGCGGCCGGTCGAGCGTCACCGTGGCGTAGAGCACCGCCACCAAGGCGCCCGACACGCCTCCGATGGTCGACGGCACCGTGGCCCACCGCGCCTGGCCCGCGAACGGCGACGGGGGCGCGGCGGTCATCGGCCGGCTCCCGAGGGTTCGAGCCCGGCCAGGTACAGCGAGAAGTCGGCCAACTGAAGCACCGGCCAGAGCTGGTCGCGCGCCGAGAGGAAACCCCGCAAGGACCCGCCCGCCCCGCCGACCAACACCCGGGGCGACGGCAGCAGGTCGGCCGACTCGGTCGCGACCTCGAGCGTGTCCACCACCACGCCGTCGCCGGTGTCGGACAAGAGAAGCCGGCCTGGCTGCGTCGGCAGCGCGTAGGCCTCGCGGGCGTTCGGAATGGGCCGGCCGCCCTCGGACCACACCTCGATGACCGCGACCTGGCTCGCGGGGAAGGCCAGCCGGTGGCCGCCGGCGCGGCAGAGCACGACGCCACCGAGCTTCGAGTCGGCGTCCGCGGCCACGGTCAGCCCCCCTGGCACAGGAACTCGAAGAGGCCCTCGGGGTCCATGACGGCCACGTCGTTGGCCGCCGCCTTGGCCGGACCGCGCAGGTGCTGGTGAACCCCGCCCGCCCCGAGCGGGTCTAGCTTTCCGGACACCAGCGAGACCCCCGCCACCTTCGACGCGGTGAGCGCCAGCGCCCCGCGCGCGAGCCGCAGCAGCACCGCCCGCTTGGTCTCGCCCCCTTTGTCGCCTGTCAGCTGGCACAGGTCGACGACCGGAATCACCTCGCCCCGGTGGGCGAAGACGCCGAGCAGGTGGGACGGCGCCCCGGGCACGCGGGTCAGCTCGGGAAAGCTGACCACCTCGGCGGCCCGGTCGGCGGGCACCGCGTACCAGCTGTTCCCGGACGAGAACACCAGATGTGACTGAAGTTGCTCGGACATGGCGCTGCGTCGCTTTCGCGGCAGGCGCGCTTCTAGCACGGACCTCGACGCAACAGGCCGGACTTCCGCTCAGCGCTTGACCAGCTCGACCCGTCGGTTCTTCGCCCACCCCGTCTCGTCGTGGCCGGACGACGCGGGACGGTTCTCGCCGTACCCGACGGTCTCGAGCGTCGAGGCCGCGACGCCAAGGTCTCCCAGGTAGCGCT
>JAHFDQ010000583.1 GCA_023248915.1 Archangiaceae bacterium
CGGCCGCCACCGCGCCGCGATGGTGTGCGAGGTCATCTGCTTCCGGGGCCGGCTGGCCGCGCGCGAGGTGGGCAAGAGCCTGGGGCTGTCGCTCGACCAGGTCGACCGGCTGGCCAAGGGGCTGGACCACGTCGGCGACGAGGGTGTCACCGACGCGATGCTGGTCGTGGCGGGGCTGTCGCCGGCCGACCGGAAGGTGCGGCAGACGGTCGAGCTGGCGGCCGAAATGGAAGGGGCCCCGCGCCACCTGTCGATTCACGTCGGCGGCTTCGTGATCACCCAGGGGGCGCTGTCCGACCTGGTGCCGATCGAGAACGCGGCGATGAAGGACCGCACCGTGGTGCAGTGGGAGAAGGACGACCTGAACGAGCTGGGCATCTTGAAGGTCGACCTGCTCGGGCTGGGCATGCTGACGGTGCTGTCGAAGGCCTTCGGGTACCTGCGCGCCCACTGGGGCGTCGAGCTGACGATGGCCACCCTTCCGCCCGAAGACCCGAAGGTCTACGACATGATCTGCGATGCTGACACCATCGGCGTCTTTCAGATCGAGAGCCGGGCGCAGATGAACATGCTGCCGAGGCTCAGGCCGCGCACCTTCTATGATCTGGTGGTCGAGATCGCGATCATCCGCCCGGGGCCCATCGTGGGCGACATGGTGCACCCGTACGTGCGGCGGCGCGACGGGCTCGAGGCGGTGACCTACCCCTCGGACGAGGTGCGGGCCATTCTCGAGCGGACGCTGGGGGTGCCGCTCTTCCAGGAGCAGGCGATGAAGCTGGCGATGGTGGCGGCCGGCTTCACCCCGGGCGAGGCCGACAACCTGCGGCGCATTCTCTCGCACAAGCGGGCGATCGAGCTGCTGGTGCCGTACCAGGCGCGGTTCACCGAGGGCTGCTTGGCGCGCGGGTACCCGGCCGAGTTCGCCGAGACCTGCTTCAAGCAGTTCAAGGGCTTCGCCCACTACGGGTTTCCCGAGAGCCACTCGGCGTCGTTCGCGATCATCGCCTACGCGTCCAGCTATCTGAAGCGGTACTACCCGGCGGCGCTGACCGCCGCGCTGATCAACTCGCAGCCGATGGGCTTCTACGCGCCGCACACGCTGGTGGACGACGCGAGGCGCCACGGGGTCGAGGTGCGGCCCATCGACGTGGCGCGCTCGGGGTGGGACTGCACGCTCGAGGGGGCGTCCGGCCCGAGCGAAGCCGTTCCGCCCAGCCCGAGCGGCGTCCCTCCGTTCGGCCCGAGCGAAGCCGCTCCGTTCAGCCCGAGCGGAGTCCCTCCGTCCAGCCCGAGCGGCGTCCCTCCGTCCAGCCCGAGCGGCGTCCCTCCGTTCAGCCCGAGCGGAGTCGAGGGCGGCCCCTCGACTGCGCTTCGCTACGCTCGGGGTGAACGGAACGCGGAGCAGCCGCCCCCGGAGCCGGCGCTGCGGCTGGGGTTGCGCCTGGTGCGGGGCCTGCGTGAAGAATCGGCCCGGCGGCTCGAGGCGGTGCGTGAGAGCGGCTTCGCCAGTCTGGGCGACCTGGCGCGGCGGGCGCGGCTGCCGCGCCACGAATTGACCCGGCTGGCGTTGGCCGGGGCCCTGGCCTCGTTCGGGCTGGGGCGGCGCGAGGCGCTCTGGGAAATCCAGGCCTTGGGGCCGCTCGACGGAGAGGACCTGTTCTTCGGCGTGCCGATGGACGACACCCGGGTCGAACTGCCGGTGATGAGCGCGGCCGAGCGGGTGAGCGCCGACTACGAGGCGGCGGGGCTGTCGCTCGAGCAGCACCCGATCGAGCTGTTGCGGCGGCAGTTGGCCCGTCGGGGGGCGGTCACCGCGGCGCAGTTGTCGAAGGTGCCCGAGGGGCGCCGTGCCGGGGTAGGGGGCATGGTGTTGGTGCGGCAGCGGCCCCCGACGGCGAAGGGCTTCTCGTTCCTGTCGATCGAGGACGAGACCGGCATCGCCAACTTCGTGGTCGAGCCGAGGCTGTTCGAGCCATTCCGGAAGGAGATCACCCGGGCGATCTTCGTCTACGGCGAGGGCCTGGTGGAACGCGCGGGCAAGGTGGTGAACCTGAAGATCCGCGAACTGGCGGCGCTGTCGCTCGAGGACGCCGAGTCGGGGCCGGTGGAGATCGACCGTCCGAAGCGGCGCACCGGCCGACGGCCGACTCCCGCGGCCCCGGAGAAGGTCCCGGCCCAGCGGGCCCTCGAGTTCTCCGTCCCGCCGCGCTCCTTTCGGTGACGGCTGCGAGCACGTCGGGGTTCCCGGGCTGTGCCGCCCCCTCGGGCTCCGAATCTGGAGGTACTTTCCATTAGTACATTATGTAGATAACAAGTACTCTACTAATTACGTACCAGACAACCGCCTCGGCAAGACGCCGGGGCAGGGTGGGTCGGCGCCGACTGCCGCGGTGACCCAAACGGCAGATCGCGCGTCCGGCCTCGCGCCTCGGGCCGGCCGGCGAGTCGAGCAGTCGAGGACTTCGGGGCGACCCCTGCCGATCTGGGACCGCCGGAAGCTCGCGGAGGCCGGTCGGTAGGGCAACGGAGCTCGGAGCAGATTGACCCCTCCTCGTTATCTGCCGGGTTCCAGTCGCGCCCGTCGCCGAACCCGCAAAGCGAGGCCGAGGAGTACCCAGAGGCCGAGTCCCGTTCCGCCCGCGGACTGGCAGTCGCAACCCAGGGTGTAGGCCTTCACGGGCGTGAGGGTGACGGCGAAGGCGTCGCTGGTGGCGTCGGCCATGCCCGCGGCGGACGCGCGCAGCGTGTAGCCGGCGCCTTCCCGGTTGAGAGACAAGTCGGCGAACGTCGCCACCCCGTCCACCATGGCCGCGGAGGTGGCGCCGGACAGCGCCGCCATTCCCGGGTTGGCCTGGAGGGCGAGGGCGACGGTGGCGGACGCCCCGGGCACGGCGTTTCCCAACGCGTCCTGCACGCCAACCCGGACGGCCGGCACCAGCGGCGCGCCAACCTCTCCATTCGCCGGCTGGACGACGAAGGCCAGCTTCGCCCCGGGCCCTGCCGCGATGTCGAAGGCGGCACTGGTGGCTGTCCCCAAGCCCTGCGCCGAGGCCGACAGCGTGTAACCCACCCCCGCCTTGTCGAGGGACAAGTCAGCGAACGAGGCGAGGCCGTCGACGGCGGCCGTCGCGCCCGCGCCGCCCAGCGCGGCATTCCCCGGGTTGGCCAACAGGACGACGGAGATACTCGCCGTCGACGACGCCAAGGTGTTGCCCGACGAGTCCTGCACCGCCACCGCCACCGCGGGAGTCAGCGTCGCCCCGGCTACCGTGCTGACGGGGTTGACGACGAAGGCCAACTGCGCCGCCATGCCCTCCGAGATGTCGAAGGCCGCGCTGGTGGCGCCTGTCAGCCCGGCCGATGACGCCACCAAGGTGTAGCCGACTCCCGGCCGGTTGATGGACAGCCCCGAAAGCACCGCCACTCCGCCCACCGCCCCGGCCGTGGAGGCACCACTCAAGGCGCCCGTCCCGGGGTTGTTGCCCAGGGCCAAGGAGATGCTGGCAGCCGAGGAAGCGACGGCATTGCCCAGCGCGTCCAGCACCTGCACCGAGGAAGCCAGCGCCGCCCCGGCGGTGGTGCTGGCCGGCTGCACCACGAAGGCCAGCCTCGCCGCCGCGCCCGCGGTGACGTCGAAGGCCGCGCTGGTTTCCGCAGGCAAGCCTGCCGTGGTGGCCACCAGCGTGTAGCCGACACCCACCTTGTCCAGCGTCAGC
>JAHFDQ010000584.1 GCA_023248915.1 Archangiaceae bacterium
GCCCCTCGGAAGAGCGTCGAGCCCAAGACGCCGAGCAGCACCAGCCCGGCGATCATCACCAGCGGGAAGCGGTCACGCATTCCCGGGCTCCGACGGCACGGCGGCCGCGGCATGCGGGGACAGCATCGGCCGGGTCAGCGACCGGAACGTCTTGTAGCCGTCGGCGGTCGCTCCGAGGTTGCCGTAGTAGGTGAAGTCGAACCGGTGGGTCAGCTCGCGGAAGCGGGGCTTCCATTGCGGCTGGCCCTTGAAGGCGCGCACGTAGTCCCAGTTGCTTCGGGCGGGATCATAGTCGATGGCCCCCGACCCGTGCAGGCGCGACAGGAGCGCGAGGTAAAGGCTGCGCACCGCCTCGCGGAAGTTGCCCACCGCGGCGAATTCGTCGGCGAGCGACGCCCAGCCCTCGGGCGGTCGCGACAGGGCGCTCTGCGGGTCGGCCGCCAGCGGCCCTTCCACCGACGTCTGGACCTCGAGCTCGGACGCCCCGGCGACCGGACGGCGGCGCGCCTTCAAGAGCAGCGCGGCCAGCACGGCCAGCACTCCGATGACCAGCACCACCACCAGGACGTTGGCCGCTTCCGCGCCTCCCGTGCGCACCCGGACCGGGTCGGGCGACGGCGTCGGCTTCTGGTCGAGCAGCTTCTTCAGCCAGGACCAGAAGTCGCGCGACAGGCCGTCCAGCCAGTCCTTGAAGCGCGTCCACCAGGTGGGGGGCACTTTCGGTTCGTCCGGCGCGCCGGCGGGGGGCGCCACCGCCTCGGGGTCGGGGGTGAACTCGGGCCGGGCGAGAATGTGTCCGGCGCGCTCGCGGGCGCCCTGGGCATCGCGCCGGGCTGAGAGCGCGTCGCGGGTCTGGACGATGAGCGGCAGGCCGCGCTCGAGCAGGGCCTTCGCCGCCTCGCAGTCGTCGTCAGCCGCCGCCTCGACGTCGTCGAGGAACCGGGCCAGCGCCGACTGCTCGCGTCGGGTCAGCCCGTCCACGGCGTCGAGTTGCTTCGCCAGCTTCGGTCCCGACAGGCCGCAGCGGCCCGCCGCTTCGGACAGTCGGCCCTTGGCCTGGGCCGCGTCGATGGGCTCGGCGGCCTCGGCGGGGCGGGCGAGGGTGACCGCCAGCGCGAGCACCAGTATTCCGGCCATCCGGGCACGGCTGGCAGCCGTCGGGTGTCGCCTCGGCAACTGCTCGACGGCGGCGACCAGGTCGAGCCCTTCCTGGCGCACGCGGCCGTCGACGAGCAGCAGCGTCGAAGTCGCCGCCCGCAGCGGCTCGAAGAGGGCGAAGCCCAGGGCGATGACGGCCAGCACCCAAGGGGCGTTGTCCACCGAGGCGAAGCGTTCGGCGAAGGTGACGTCGAGCGCGAGCACTTTCTGACCGAGGTACAGGGCGACGTTGGCCGCGACGTGCAGGTTGAACACGACCAGCGCCTGCACCACGAACAGCGCGCGCACCCAGACGGCGGCGCCGCGGGTGGGCCCGAGCGCCTTCGCGCAGGTGGCGTAGAGCCCTAACGGGTGGCCCTTGCCCTGCATCGCGACCGCGTAGCCGACGACGTGCGAGCCGACAACCAGGTAGTACACCCCGAGGGTGAGCACCGGCACGACGAGCGAGAACACCGCCAGGTACCCGACGGTGACAATCAGGCTGGGCAGCCGCTTCAGCGCGGCGGCGAACGAGGCCTTGACGGTTGGTTCGTCCGCCCCGACGAGCAGCCGCTCGAGGTAGTGGCAGGCGGCCCCCTGGCACAAGCCGCGGGCCAGCCAGGCCGAGGTGAAGAGCACGCTCGGCCAGAGCACGCCGCGGTGGTGCAGCGCGGCGTCGAACAGGTGCAGCGCCGCGGCGGTGACCGCGACCCCGCCGGGCAGGGTCAGCGCCCAGAGCCCCGACGAGCGCGCAGAGAGGTGAATCGCCGCGTCGAAGAGGGCGATCGGGCCGCGGGGCCGAAGCTCGAGCGCGGAGACGGCCATGGGTCAGGCCGCCACCAGGCGCGCGACTCCGTAGACGCCGCCGAAGAGGACGGCGATCGAGGCGAGGGCCCAGAAGAGGTTGCCGGCGCTCCACTCGCGGCGGTCGCCCGCGCCCCGCGTCGAGGCCAGGCGCTTCTCCAGGCAGCGGGCGCAACGGTTGATGCCTTCGAACTGGGTGGTGCACTCGAGGCAGATGACGTTCCTGCACTCGACGCAGATGCCGAGGCCGGTCCGGTCCGGGTGGTAGTGGCAGCGTCCCGAGCCGGGGATCATCGGGCGGGCAGCCTAGCGCAAAGTCGCGAAGGCGAAACGCTACAGCTCGTCGAGGAACTCGTCGTTGTAGGTGTAGCGCGTCAGCCGCTTGACCAGCGCTTCCATCGCCTCGACCGGCTTCACCGCGAACAGCATCTGCCGCAGCTTCTTCACCTTGTCGTATTCCTTCTGGGTGAAGAGCTTCTCTTCCTTGCGGGTGCCGGACTGCGGAATGTTGATGGCGGGCCAGACGCGCTTCTCGGCCAGCATGCGGTCGAGGGTGACTTCGCTGTTCCCGGTGCCCTTGAACTCTTCGAAGATGACCTCGTCCATCCGGCTGCCGGTGTCGATGAGGGCGGTGCCGACGATGGTGAGGCTGCCGGCCTCTTCGGTGGCGCGGGCCGCTCCGAAGATGCGCTTCGGCCGTTCGAGCGCGCGCGAGTCGACGCCGCCGGTCATGGTGCGGCCCGACGAGTCGATTTCCTTGTTGTAGGCGCGCGCCAGGCGGGTGATCGAGTCGAGCAGGATCACCACGTCCTTGCCGGCCTCGACCATGCGGCGGGCCCGTTCGATGGCGAGCTCGGCGACCTTCAGGTGGTCGGACGCGGGGCGGTCGGCGCTGGACGCCAGCACCTCGGCCTTGACCGAGCGGCGCATGTCGGTGACTTCCTCGGGGCGCTCGTCGACGAGCAGCACGATCAGGTGGATTTCGGGGTGGTTGGCGAGCACCGCCTGGGCGATGCGCTGGAGCATGATCGTCTTGCCCGTCTTGGGCGGAGCGACGATGAGGCCGCGCTGGCCCTTGCCGAGCGGGGCGATGAGGTCGAGCACCCGGGTCACCATGTCGTGAGTCGAGTGCTCGAGGTCGATGCGCTCGATCGGGTCGATCGAGGTCAGGTCCTGGAAGTGGGGCAGCTTGGGCGCCTGGTCGGCCGGTTGGCCGTCCACGGTGTCGACGCGCTGGACGAACCCCTTGTTGCCGCGCATCGACGCCTGGGCGGTGAGGTACTGGCCCTGCCGGAGCCGCAGCTTCTGGACCAGATTCTTCGGCAGCTCGGCGTCGTCGGGAGAGGGGATGAGGTTGCGCTTTATCTGCCGAAGGAAGGCGTTCGGCCCCTTCGCTTCGGTGTCGAGCACGCCTTCGACCTGGGTGAGCTGCGCCTGCGGCGCCGCCTGGCCCGAACCCGGCCCGGGCTGGCCCTGCGGGCGGCCCGGTTGCTGCTGCTGCTGCTGCTGCATGCGGGCCTGGTACTGCGCCAGCTCTTGAGGGGACAGGAACACCTGCTGCTGCTGGCCGTCGGGGCCGGCGGTCATGCGGTAAGCCAGGCCCTCGGGGGTGAAGTGCACCTGGGCGCCACGGCCGCGCCTCCTCCGGCGCCGTCGCCGGCGCCCCGTCTGTCCGGCGCCGGGGAAGCTTCCCGCCTGGGGCGCCTGGCCCTGGGGCATCGGGCCGCCGGGGCCTGCTTCGGCGCCGCCGCCCTCTTCGGGCCCTTCGT
>JAHFDQ010000585.1 GCA_023248915.1 Archangiaceae bacterium
TCGCGGCCGATTCGGCCGTCGCCTTCGACCTGGGCGAAGTCGCGGATGCGGCGCAAGAGCCGGTTGGCGATGCGGGGAGTGCCCCGCGAGCGCCGGGCGATCTCCGCGGCGCCCGACCGGTCGAGCGACACCCCGAGGATGCGCGCTGAGCGCGCTGCAATCTTCTCGAGGTGCTCGGGCTCGTAGTACTCGAGCCTTTCCTGAATCTGAAAGCGGTCGCGCAGGGGCGAGGTGAGCAGCCCGGTGCGGGTAGTCGCCCCGATGAGCGTGAAGGGGGGCAGGTCGATCTTCATCGCGCGGGCCGAGGGGCCCGAGTCGATGAGGAGGTCGAGCCGCAAGTCTTCCATCGCCGGGTACAGGTACTCTTCGATGGCGGCGTTCAGCCGGTGAATCTCGTCGATGAACAGCACGTCGCGCGGCTGCAGGTTGGTGAGCAGGCCGGCCAGGTCACCCTTCTTCTCGATGGCCGGGCCGCTGGTGATGTGCAGCCCCACCCCGAGCTCGGCCGCGATGATGTGGGCGAGCGACGTCTTGCCCAGCCCCGGAGGCCCCGAGAACAGGCAGTGGTCGAGCGCGTCGGACCGCTTCTTCGCGGCCTGGACGTACACCTTCAGCTTGTCGACGACGGCCCGCTGGCCGATGTACTCGGTGAAGTCGCGGGGGCGCAACGAGGCCTCGACGCGGACCTCTTCGGGTATCGCCTGCGCCACCAGCGCGTCGCCTTTCCGGTTCATCGTCCCAAGGCTTGTAGCAAAAAGTCGTGAGCGGCGGGCGCCCGGCCGTGGTCGAATGGCGCGCCCCATGAGACTATTCGCCCCGGCCCTCATCGTCGCCACCGCCGCGGCCGGGTGCCTCACCCCTCGGTCGCTGGTGCTGGGCCAGACGGCCGCGCCCGTGGGCGCCGGCGCGGTCGAGGCGGGGCTGGCCACCGGCTTCGCGTACCAGTCACAGCAGGCCCCGGGCGCGCTCACCACCGACTCCACCGGGACGAAGGACTTGTTCGGGCAGGACTTGTCGCGCGGCTTCTCGCTGCCGGCGTTCGAGGCCAACCTCCAGGTGGGCGTCTCGGACCGGGTGGCGGTCAACCTGCACGCGAGCCCGGCCGGGTTGCAGCCCGGGGCCAAAATCACCCTCAACCGCGGCTTCGGCCAGGTGGCGTTGCTGCCCGAAGTGGGCGTGGGGTACGGGTCGTCCGCGACCAGCACCTTCTTCACCGGGAAGGACGGCCGGCAGACCGAAGCGAACCCGACGGCCACCACCTTCTTCGGCTTCCTGGCGGGACTGAAGCTGGTGGCGTCGCACCGCATGGGCCTGTACGGCGGGCTCGGCTACGACGTGCAACTGACGAACAGCGTGACCACCGGCACCACCGGAACCGGGGGAGCGACCTCGGCTACCCTCGCCAGCGCCGGCACCGTGCAGCACAACATCACAGGCGCCATCGGCTTCGATTGGGCGTTTGGCCAGGTGCACCTCAGGCCCGAGCTCGCCGCCGCAGTGACGCCCGCCATCGCCGTGCACACCGTCACGTCGGCCGGCACCTCGGACAACTCGGGGGGCCTGGGCTTCCTCATCCTGCCGACGCTGACGGTTGCGGTGGCGTCGGACCCGCGGCGCGACGAGGCCCCGGCCGCGGAAGACGAGCAGCAGTTGGGCAACACCCGCTCGACCGACGAGGCCGTGCCCCCCTCGCCCGAGGAACAGCGAAAGGCGCGCGAGGACGAACGGCGCGAGCGCGAGAAGAAGCAGCAGGAAGAGGCGCCCGCCGAAGCCCAGCCGGACGAGTAGGCCCACGCGCGATCCTGAGGGTGCAACGGGCCCGAAGGTCGCCTATAAATCGGGCTCGCAACCGCCGGAAAGGAACACGCGTGAAGCTCGACGTTTCCGTGGAGATCCCCTACCCCCGCGAGAAGGTCTACGCGGTTTACCGCGACAAGCTGATCGACCTCGTGCCCTACCTGCCGAACGTTCGCGGCATCAGCATCACCTCGCGCGCCGAGGAGAACGCCACCACCCTGAAGCTGGTGAACCGCTGGCTGGGCGGCGGCGACGTCCCGACGGTGGTGCGCAAGTTCCTCCCCGCCAACGCGCTCGAGTGGGACGACTTCGCCACCTGGCACTCCGAGGCGTACACCACCGACTGGAAGACGGTGGTCCCTGCCTTCAAGGAAGCGGTGCGGGCCGAGGGCACCAACCGCTTCGAAGACCTGGCGGGCACCCGTACCCGGGTCATCATCGCCGGCAACCTCGACGTCGACGCGGCGAAGATTCGGGGAGTGCCGCGCCTGTTGGCGGGTACCATCGGCCCTGCCGTCGAGAAGTTCCTGGTCGGCAGCATCAGGCCGAACCTGGTGGCCGTCTCGAAGGGCGTCGAGCGGTACCTGAACGAGCACAAGGAGTAGCAGCGGGGGTCAGGCGCCAGCGCGCAACCCCTTCAGCGCTTCGCGCACCAGCTCTTCGAGCGCCGCGTCGGGCCCCAGCTTCGAGCCCGCGGCGTCGGCGGCGTGCTCGGCCTGCGCCTGCTTGAAGCCCAGATTCGACAGGGCCGAGACCAGGTCTGCGCGGGCGCTCGGGACGGCGCGCGCCCCGGCCGGCACCCGGTCGGCCAGCGCCACCCCCGACACCTTGTCCTTGAGCTCGAGCACCAGCCGCTCGGCGGTCTTCTTGCCGACGCCGTGAATCTTCGTCAGCCGGGCCGTCTCGCCGCCGGCGAGGGCGCGCGCCAGCTCGCCGACGTCGAGCCCCGACATCACCGCCAGCGCCAGCTTCGGCCCCACGTGCGAGACCGAGGTCAGCAGCAGGAACATGTCCTCCTCGGCGCGGGTGAGGAAGCCGAAGAGGTCGAAGGCGTCTTCGCGCACCAGCGTGCGCACCCGCAGCGCGACAGGCTGGCCCTCGGCCGGCAGCTTGGCGAGCGTGCGCTGCGAGGCGAACACCCGGTACCCGACGCCGGCAACCTCGACCACCGCGTCGCCCAGGTTCTTCTCGAGCACCACGCCCTTCAGCGAGGCAATCACGACGCCGCTCCGAAGCGCTGGTAGCTGGGCGCCAGCCGGCCCTCCAGCGCCTTCAGGCCCGCCAGCTTGCGCCCCGAAGGACGGCGCGCCGGGCCGGCGCCACGCTTGCTGTAGCCGATGTGGCAGATGGCGACCGCCAGGGCGTCGGCGGCGTCGTGCCTGCCGGTGTCGGTGAGGCCGAGCAAGCCGTGCACCATGCGCCCGACCGCGCCCTTGGCGCCGGCGCCCCCCGCTCCCACCGACCGCTTCACGCGGGCGGGAGGGTACTCGTGCACCGGCAACCCGGCCCGGGCCGCGACCAGCAGCGCGACGCCGCGGGCGTGCCCTAACACCAGCGCGCTGCGCAGGCCCCGGAAGGCGAACACCCCTTCGACCGCCACCGCCTCGGGCCGATAGAGGGCGACCACCCGAGTCAGTTCGTCGAAGATCTCGGCCAGCCGCACCTCTAGCGACGCGGTCGGGTCGGCCCGCACAACGCCGTGGCCGACGTGGGTGAGCCGGCCCTTGCCGTCCTCGACGACTCCGTAGCCGAGGAAGCGGCTGCCGGGGTCGATTCCCAAGACTCGCACCGCCGCGCGCCCCTCCGGTTGACCAGGGAACAGATGTGCAGACCCTACCCTGGCGGTCCGGGGGTGTCGACTTTCACGCAGAGAGGTCGGCGAGCACCGCGTCGTCCAGCTCGAAGTTGG
>JAHFDQ010000586.1 GCA_023248915.1 Archangiaceae bacterium
GCGGGCGGCGCTCGAAGAAGCGCGGATGGCCGAACTGGCCGCAGAAGCGCGTACCGCCGAGGCGAAGCTGGCCCACGAGCGGACGATGGCCCAGGCGCGAATCCAGGCCGAGGTCGACCAGGCCCGGCTCGAGGCCGAGGTTGCCCAGGCGCGCCACGCCCTGAAGATGGCCGACGAGGCCGCCCAGGCCGAGCTGGCTCGGGCCCAGGCCACGGTGGCCGAGGCGAAGCTGGCGACGGTGGAGGCCGAGTTGCGCGCCGCCGAGGTCGAGACCCAGAAGGCGCAGCTTTCCCAGGAGCTCGAGCTGGCGCGGGCGCGCGCCCTGCGCACCATCGACAACACCCTCTCGCCCGAGCGAATCCAGTTGGCGGTGGCCGAACAGTTGCCGGCGCTGGCGGCCGCCTTCCAGCAGAAGATGGGCGAGGTGCACGTCACCGCGGTCGACGGAGCCAACCCCTTCGGCTACATCGCCGCCGCCGTGGAGGGAGTGATGGGGCTCGCCCGGTCCGCGGGGCTGGCGCTTCCGGCGCCGGTGCAGGGTTCCGCTTTGCCCGACGAGAAGCTGTGAGTGCCGGCGCGGAGTCGCGCGGCGATTGATGCGGAAGCGGTGGAGCGTCTCCTCTTTGACGCGCCGCCGCTTTCGCGCAGACTTCGTCCGTGGCTCCCGCGATCCAGAGCGGTCGTTTCGAACTCATCCTCATCGCCCAGACCGGCGAGCGCTTCCGCGACTTCGCTCCGTACGTTGCTTCAACCAACCCGCATGGCGTCGTTGCGTTTCAGGCCACGCTGCATGACGGCCGAACGGGGGTATTCACCGGCACCGGCGGCGAGCCGGCACCTCAGGTGTCTGGCGACGGAGCCGGCGACTTCTACAGCCACCCCGACATCTGCGAGGACGGTTCACTCTGCGCATTCGCGGCGCGTAGGTCCGGCGGCCAGCGCCTCTTGCGCCTCAGGGGCGGCTGGCCCCGCACGCTCGCCGACACCGGCGGCGCCTTCAAGCGCATCGGCCCGCTCGGCCCCACCATGAACGACTCGGGGCAGGTCGCCTTTCGGGCGGACACCGCGGCAGGCGCCGGCATCTTCCGCGGTGACGGCGGGCCGACGATTGCCGTCGCCGACAGGACTCGCTTCAGCCACTTCCACGGCTTGCCCGTCATCAACCGCCAGGGCGCGGTCGTCTTTCGGGCCGACAGCCGCCGGGACGTCCAAGGCATCTACCTCTGGGAAGGCCGCGGGAAGGAACTCGAGACCGTCGTCGATTCGACCCGGGAGTTCGACGAGCTCGGATTTTTCCCGTGCTTCGACGACACGGGCTCCGTGACGTTCTCGGCGACGCGCGCCGGCGAGCCGGGCATCTTCAGGGCCTGGCAGGGCCGGATTGACACCCTCGTAGATTCCCTCGGGCCCTTCGAGAGCTTCCGTGGCAGCCTCAACAACGGCAGCGGGCCAGTCCTCTTCTACGCGACGCCGCGCGGGGGAAACCTCGGCGTCTACGCGGGGCTCGATGTCTCGGCGGACAAGGTGTTGGCCGTCGGCGACCCGCTGCTCGGGTCGATGGTGGTCGAGCTCGCGCTCAATCCGGTGTCCCTGAACGAAGTGGGTCAGGTGGCGGTGCGGCTGGCGCTCGCGGACGGCGGCCAGGCCGTCGTCCGCGCCGACACCCGTCCGCTCAGGGCTTCTTCGCTGCCTGAGCGAAGAACTCCTGCTCGGCCTTCTTCATCTGGTCGGGGGTGGGGGTAACGCGCGACCGTGCCGGGTGCCACTGCCGCTGGCTCAGCTCGGCGCGGCCTGTGCGCCACGCGACACCACCTGACGCGACGAGTCGACCCACTCTGACAGCTCGAAGGCGGCATCGGACAGTGGGCGCACCAGCGCCGCGAAGCTCCGGCGCAGCCCGCCCAACGCGTCGAGTTGATCGCGCAGGCTCTCGAGCATGTGCTCGCGGTGCGGCCCGTCGCCGCCGTTGTAGGAAGCGACCATCGCTTCGACTTTCGCCCCGAGCCGGTCCTCTTCCCGCGCCGCCTCGGCTCGGCGGGCGGACAGGTCGCGGTCGGCGAGAGTCAGGCGCGCCGCGAGCCGCTCGATCTCTTTCAACACGCCCGCCAGCCGCGGCTCGAGCTCGGCGCGCTCGAAGGTGCGCGGCCCTCCGGTGGGCACCTTCTTCCTCCGCGGGTCGGTCCACCCTGCCTCGCCGGCCTGGCGCCGTTCCTGCTCGCGGCGAGTCAACACCGCCGCCGAGTGGATTTCGCGAAGCGGCGACGACGCGCCCACCACGGGCGGAAACGGCACGCGCGAGTTCACGTCGACGACGTGCGTGAAGTGCTCGGCGAAGGCGCCGTCCTCGCCGTAGCCGTTGTCCGAGATGCCCACCGACACCACGCCGGGCCGGAAGAGGTCGGGAAAGCGCTCGGCCAGCCGGCGAATCTTCTCGTAGCCGACGTTGAGCCGGTAGCGGCTGGGCGGCGAGAACCGGTGCGGGCGCTCGGGCACGAGCAGCAACGGCAACCCGTGAAGCAGCGGCGCGCTCAGCCGGCCGTCGCGCTGTTCCACCTCGGTGCCGATGAACGCGTCGACGCCGAGCTCGGCGGCGGCCACCTCGAGCACGGCTTGAGGCGACGCGCTCGACAGGACGATCTCGAGGTTCGGGCACCGCTGTCGAAGCCAGGCCAGGTCTTCGCGACTGATGACCAGGTCCGGTTCCTGCCGCCGCCAGACGGCCCGCACCAGCTCGTGCACCGTGTCGAGCGGGACGGTGGCGAGCTGCTGCAACAGCGCGGTCTGGGGAATCTCCTGAATCTGCTGGACGGGGTCGGGCCCGAAGGCCTGGTACGCGCGCCGGCGCTGCGCCGCGACCCTGGCGGCGATCTTCCCCCACCACAGGTAGAACAGCCCCGGGTAGGCCCAGAGGCGCGCCCCCAGAATCAGGTAGCGCGCGGCGGCGACCGGCCGCTTCCGGTCGACGAAGAAGCGTCCGAGCCCGCGCCGACCCTCGGTGGCCGAGTCGAGCGCGGACCCGTACGCGGTGCGCGAGCAGTATTCCCACCCGACGAGCTCGCCGATGTTGCGCTCGTGATGAATGGTTCGGTCGAGGTCGAGCACCAGGTAGCGCGCGTCGGCCGGCACGGCGCGGCGGCACAGCTCGCGGAAGTCGATGGGCGCGCCGTGCACCGTCAGGCGGTCGACCACCAGGGCGTAGGTCCCCCCGACGGCTCCGGTGCCGAAGCGCCGGAGTGGTTTCAGTTCATTCACGGCGAAGAGAGTCCCCCGCCCGGGTCACCGGCGCGTCACGGCGGGCCGGAAGGCGGGGGGCCCCCGGGCCGAGCTACTTCTTGAACACGCGCTCGACGCCGACCTTCATGTCCTCGAGGTTCATCGCCGGGGTCAGCTCGATGCTCGCGTTCAGCTTGGTGAAGAACGGCTCGGCCACCGTCGGAATCGACGTCGGGTCCTTCAGGTCGAAGAAGAAGTACCCGGTGCGCTGGCCGCCTTCCGCGACGAAGTAGCTGCCCTCGGGCCGGTGCTGCTCGACGAAGGCCAGCATCGTCTTCGGCAAGGTGCCGTCGATCAGCGTCCGGTTGCCGGCGTCTACGGGAATCGAGACCTTCATCATCATCCGCATTGGGTGCCCCCACTCGTGGTTGGTTCTCCCGCGTCAGTGCAGGAGAGGGCAGGAGGTAGGCACGCCGAGGCCGGCGCGCAC
>JAHFDQ010000179.1 GCA_023248915.1 Archangiaceae bacterium
TCTTCGCGTACACCGAGAACCTGCTCGGGGTGATGCCGCTGTACGCCGTCTGGCGGCTGGTCGGCTTCCCGTTCGACACCGCCTTCCAACTCTGGGTGTTCACCCTCGGAGCGCTGAACTTCACCGCCGCTTACCTGCTCTTCCGAAGGTGCTTCACCGTCGGCCAATTGGCCGCGTCGGTGGGGGCGGCGCTGTTCGCCTACGCGGGAATCCGCGTCAATCAGACGATGCACTTCCAGGTCTTCCCGCAGTTCTTCTCGGTGGTGGCGGTTCACGCCGCCTACCGGCTGCTGGAAGGCGAGCTCGGGTCGAAGGCTCCGCGCGCGAGGGTGGCGTGGATTGCCGTCTTCTTCGCCTCGGTGACCGGCCAGCTCTACGCGAGCATCTACCTGGGCTGGTACCTGGCCTTCGCGCTGGCGTTGGCGGCGAGCGTGGGCCTCTTGTTCGCCACGGCGCGGCGCCGCGTCGCCCGGCTGGTGCTGGCCCACCCGCTGGCGCTCGTAGCCGCGGCGGGGGTGTCGGCGGCCGTGCTGGCTCCACTGCTGTCGCGCTACGTGGAAGTCGGCAAGCAGTTCGGCTACCGGCCGTACGAGGAAGTCCTGACGATGGTGCCGGTCGCGTCGGCCTGGTTCGACATGGGGCCGTTCAGTTGGCTGTGGGGCTGGACGAACAAGTTCCCTTCCTTCCGCGGCATTCCGATGGAGCACGAGCAGCGCTGCGGCTTCGGCTTCGTCACCACCGCGGTCTGCGGGCTGGGGTACTTCTTTGGCCGCAAGACTCCCGCCGTACGGGTGATGGCGCTGGTGCTGGCGGTGCTGCTCCTGGTCAGCACCCAGTTCGGCGGCTACGGCGGCTTCACCCTCTGGAAGTGGGTGTACGCGGCGTTCCCCGGAGCCAGCGCGATTCGCGCCGTGTCGCGCATCGGCATTCTCTTCCTGATACCCGTGGGCCTCGGGGTGGCGGTGGCGTTGCAGCGCTTCGCCGACCGGGGCCGCTTGGGCCTCGCCGCGGCGGTGGCGCTGGGGCTGGCCTCGCTCGCCGAGCAGGGCCAGACGACTCCGGCCTTCGACAAGGCCCAGGCGCGCGAGGACTTCAAGGCCATCGCGGCGCAGGCGGGCAAGTCGTGCGAGGCCTTTCTGTTCAGCCCGGTGCAGGGAACGGGGCCGTATTGGAAGTACCAGCTCGACGCGATGCTGGCGTCGCTCGAGGCCGAGGTGCCGACGATCAATGGCTACTCGGGGCATGATCCGCCGGGCTGGGCCTTCACCGACACCAACCTCTGGGGGCCCGAACAAGACAACCGGATGCGGTCGGCCGTCGGCCGCTGGGTGGCGCAAAACAAGCTGGACGACTCGAAGCTGTGCTGGGTGCGGCTGGCCCTGCAGGAAGGGCGCTACCGGGCTTCCGTGGTGGCGGCGTCGGTGCCGAGAACGATGTTGGCCGGCCAGGCCTACGAGGCCGAGGTCACCCTTCGCAACACCGGGGTCGACGTCTGGCGGCCGGAAGAGCTGTTCCGCCTGGGCTCGCTCGCCCCACAAGACAACCGCACCTGGGGAATGAATCGACTCGACCTGCCCGGCCCGGTCGAGCCCGGGAAGGAAGCGAAGTTCCGCTTCACCATCGTCGCCCCGGCCACCGCCGGCCGCTACCCCTTCCAGTGGCGCATGTTGCGCGAGGGGCAGGCCTGGTTCGGGCCGGCGACGGCGGGAATCGACGTCGAGGTGTCGGCCGCGGCCAGCTCGCCCGGCCCGTGACCGACGTGCAACGCGGCCGGCTTTGAGCTAGGACGCGCCTCTCGATGATACGGAACCTGCGCGAGCTGTATCAGTACCGCGCGCTCCTCTGGAGCCTGACGTTGCGCGAGCTGAAGGCGCGCTACCGCGCCTCGGTGCTCGGGTTCCTCTGGACGTTCCTGAACCCGACGCTGCAGATGGGGGTGTACTCGCTCATCTTCGGGCTGATCATCCAGCAGGAGATTCCGCACTACCCGTTCTTCATCTTCGTCGGCATGCTGCCGTGGATCTTCTTCTCATCGTCGGTCATGGCCGGGGCGAGCGCCATCAGCGACCGCCGCGACCTGTTGACCAAAGTGCGCTTCCCGGCGCAGGTGCTGCCGGCGACGGTGGTGGCCTCGAACCTGGCGAACTACCTGTTGTCCCTGCCGCTGATGATCGCCTTGGGGCTGGCGTCGGGGGTGGTGCCCACCTGGCACGCCGTCATCTTCCTTCCCATCGTGGTGTTGCAGACGCTGTTCACGCTCTCGGTCGCCTACGTGCTCTCGGCGCTGAACGTCGCCTTCAGAGACCTGCAGCACATCGTCGGAAACCTGGTGATGCTGGGCTTCTTCGGCACGCCAATACTCTGGTCGATCGGGCGAATCAGCTCGGAAGGCACGCGGACCGCGCTCATCTACGGAAACCCGATGGCGGCGATGACGGTGTCCTACCAGCAGATCTTCTACTACCACCGGCTGCCCGACTGGGAACCGCTGGGAACGGTGGCCCTGTTGTCGGTGGCGATGCTGTGGGTGGCCTCGTTCATCTTCGAGCAGCGCCGAGAGGAGTTCGCCGAGCTCGTCTGAAGCCGGTGCTCCTCATGAACGCCATCGTCCTGACCAGCATCGGCAAGCGCTTCAAGAAGCAGACGGTGCGGCGCGACCAGACGACGCTGAAGAGCGAAATAGTCCGCTGGCTGAAGCGCCGGAAAGATCCGTTGAAGCAGCAGCCGTCGATTCACATCGAGGCCCTGAAGGGGGTGGACCTGACCATCCCCAAGGGAAAGACGGTGGGCATCATCGGCCGCAACGGGTCGGGCAAGAGCACGCTGTTGAAAATCATCACCGGCATCTACACGCCGACCTCGGGCACGCTCGAGGTGCACGGCCGCATCTCGGCGCTGCTCGACCTGGGCGCCGGCTTCCACCCCGACTTCTCGGGGCGGGAGAACATCATGATCAACGGCATCATCCTCGGCATGTCGCGGGCCGAGGTGAGGGCGCGGGTCGACGACATCGTCGCCTTCTCCGAGCTAGGCGAATTCATCGACGAGCCGGTGCGCACCTACTCGAGCGGCATGTACATGCGGCTGGCGTTCGCGGTCGCGACGCACGTCGACCCCGAGATTCTGATCATCGACGAGATTCTCGCCGTCGGCGACGAGCACTTCGGCAAGAAGTCGATGGCGAAGATGACCGAGTTCAAGAAGGCCGGGAAGACGATAGTCCTCGTCACCCACGACCTGAACACGGTGCAGAAGTGGTGCGACCTGGCGGCGTGGATAGACGGCGGCAAGACGCGCCTGGTGGGTGAACCGGCCTACGTCGTCGACCAGTACCGGCAGGCGGTGGCGGTGGCCGAGGCCCAGGCCGAGAAGACGGGCGTCTCGGCGCTGTCCTCGATGGGCGGGGCCCTGCCCGACCTGCCCGCGGCGCCGAAGCCGACGAGCGGCCCCGACGTGTCGCCGAACCACCGCACGGGCGACTTCCGGCTCGAGCTGGAACGGGTGCGGCTTCTGGACGGCGACGGCAAGGAGTCGTCGGTGGTGGACACCGAGGGGCCGCTCGAGGTGCGCATCGACTTCGTGGCGAAGGAACCCCTGTCGGACTTGGTCTTCGCGGTGGACATCAAGCGCGCCGACGGCCTGCACGTGTACGGCACCAACACCGCGGCCGAGGCGGTGGCGTTGCCGCTGCCGGTCGAGGGCAAGGGGACGGTGCGGCTGTGCATCGACCGGGTGGGGCTGACCTCGGGCGGGTACCAGCTCGACGTGACCGCGCGCACCGCCGGGGGCGTCACCTACGACTCGCACCGGGGCCTGTACCCGCTCACCGTGCAGTCGAAGGTGAACGACGTCGGCATCATGCGGCCACCGCACCGCTGGGTGGTCGAGACCGAGTCCGAGGGGCGCAGCGAGAAGCGCGCTCCGAGGCACCTGGCTCCGGCGCGGGTGGGCTAGAGCACTTCCCTCTCGGACCGGCTCAGTCCGGCGGGATGGTGACTTCGAGCTTGCCGCTGTTGGGCCCCCAACCAATGGGATGGACCCAGGTGATGCCGTTGACGACGGCCGGCTCGTGAAGCCTGCCGCTCTTCTTCTCGTCGAGAATCTTCTGGAGCACCGCAGCCCCCTCGGGCCAGTGAATGTCGGCTCGCTGGTAGACGGGCCACTGGTTGAAGTTGTGCCAGGGCAAGAGCACCAGCCCGACACAGGCCGCGAGGGTCTTCAGCTTCTGTTTCCTGAAATCGAAGTACGCGAAGAGCACGGTGCACCAGATGACCAGGGCCACCATGCCGGACAGGTAGGCGTACCGATAGCCCCACAAGGTGTGACCCGCCGCGCGATCGGACAGCCCGACGGCGTAGCTGCGCGCAATCAGCACGACGCCGAAGACCGCGATGGTGCACAGGTAGGCGGTCGCGAGAGTCCAAACGAGCTCGCGCCGGATGAGCGCTTTCCGGAAAGCCAGGAAGCCGCCGACCGCCCCGGCGACGAGCGCGCCTCCCCAGAACACCCAGCCATGCGTCATCACCTTGCTCGTCAGCGAGTCGCCGAGAATCGGCATGTAGGCGACCCGCATGACGGCGTTCTCGACCATCGTCTTGGGTATCAGCCGGGCGTTGCCGTAATTCAGCAGGTGCGCCTCGCCTGCCGCGTAGTGGTTGCCGATCGTGTTGACGACGATGATGGGGACGAAGCAGAGGAGGAAGAGCCCGTATCGCCTGTCCCGGGTCAGGTACCAGAGCAGCGCCACGACCGGAGCCAGGAGGAACGTCTGGCCGGCCGAGACGAGCAGAATTGCGAGCGCGGCGAACCTGAGCGCGCCGAGGCGAAATGGCTTCTCGATGAGCAGAAGCAGCGCCAGGAACGTGAGCACGCTCGCCGAATTGCAGAGGCTGAAGAAGACCTCACCCGTGCCCGGCCCGATCGCGAGCAGCCCGCAGACGAAGACCCGCGCCCACCTCGACGGGACGATCCACGAGAACCCTTCCCTCGAAAAGTACGAGCTCGTGAAGGCGGCGACGGTCAGACAGAACAGGGAGTAGAGGTACGGCGTCCAGAGCACCGGCAGTAACGTCGCGGCGAACGCGACCAGCCTGCAGAGGAAGAAATGGTAGCCGTAGACGGGCGTGATCAAGCTCGCGGCCCGATGCGTGAGCGCGGTGAAGAAGAAGTCGGTGGCGTCTTCCGCCCAGAGTTCAGGCCTCATGATGGCGGGTGGGTTGCGCGCGACGATCAGACCGACGCACGTCACCAGCGCCAGGCAGTAGGCGGCGCTCGACGAGTCCTTCAGGCGCCGCCACGTGCTCGGGACTGTTTCCATGGTCGCGATAACCTATGTCCGGTCTGCCCCGACCACGAAGTCGAATTTCCAGCCAGGCGGGTTGATGGGAAACACGACCCGCTGGGGTGGGCCGGTGCGCACTCGCTTTCTGGCATGAGGTGCCCTGGCAGCTTGGGATAGTGTCGGTCCGCTTTCTCGTGAAAGGGCGTCGATGAATCCGTCGCGTATCGAGCTCGGCTGCGGCTCGCACAAGCGTGCTGGCTTTTTTGGCATCGACAAGTTTGCAGGTCCGCAAGTCGATCTGGTCCTCGACATCGAGAAGGAACGCCTGCCCTTCGCAGATGACTCGGTCGACTACGTCTACAGCAGCCACACCTTCGAGCACCTGGACCAGCCAGGATCGCCGATTCAAACGCTAAAGGAGATTGTCCGAGTCGCGCGCGATCGCGCGATGGTCGAGATCTGGACCCCCCACGGCAACAGCAACGACGGGCTCCTGTTCGGGCACCGGAACTTCTACACCGAGACTCATTGGGGGCACATTTGCCATCTGTACCCCGAATTCTTCCTGGGTGAATCGCCGGCGCGCTTCGCGTGGGAGAAGACGCAATACGTGTTGTCGTACGGGCTGCTGGATGAGTTGGAGCCACTTGGCGTCTCAATCGACTTCGCCCTCAAACATTTCAACAATGCCGCGCTGGAGTTCGGCGTTTTCCTTCGCGTGTATAAGGAACGGCGAACCGAGGCTGGGGGCGTGCGACCCGAGCTCGTCTGGGGGTATGCGCGAGACCAGATCTTACCCAAGGTCGCCACGGGGACGCCGCCCGACGCAACTCGGCCAGTGGTTCAACCATCGGAGCCGCCCCGCAAACCGTCCGGGGGGGACCCTGATCGCGAAGCCCGCGAGTCTGGCTACCCGACGGTTTCGGCGGCGACTCCACTGCGGCACAGGGTCGTGGACGTGCTCAACGATTCACTGAAGACGGTCGCCCCGTGGAGCCACACGGCCCTGAAGAGTCTGGTCCGCAAGATGGTGCGCTGAGACGCGCGAGAAGTCGATTCGCCTGGCGAACGCAAATGGGCAACGCTTCAGACGCGCCCGCCTCAGTTCTGGCAGAACGAACCCGAGGCGTTGCTGGCGGACACGCAATGCAGTGGCAGCAACCCGGCGTCCCGTAGACCGGCGGGGCAATCATCGTCGGTGACGCAGATACCGACCACTGTGCAGCGGTCAAAGGAACGCCGGCAGTAGAGTTGGCTCGAAGCGCAGGTGTCGCCGCCGTCGGATAGTGCGCACGCCACCCCTTCGCCTGCGGCGCAGTCGCCAAGATGCAAGACTCTTGCGCAGGCGCAGTACGCGAAACCCGGGTTGCGATACGTGACGTAGTCGGTGCCGCACACAGGATAGGGGGTCGAGGTCCGCACACAGCCAGGCGGGTCTCCGCCGTCCTCGGTAGGGCAAGCGCCCCCGTCGCCCGGATTTCGCCACTCGCAGTCGAGCGAGCTCGGGTCGAGACAGGTTCCGGAATCCTCTGGAGCAGGATGCTGCGAACATGCGCTGCCAGCCACCACCCCGGCGCCGAGTAACATGAGTAGGCGCGCGTGCGAGGACGTTCGAGCAGTGTAGGGAGCGCTCGACGAACCTGGAAGAGGAACTGGTTCGGATCGCCAGTCAGCGAACACTTTGTTCTTGGCGTTGATTGATGGCGACCGGTCGTCGCTCTGAGCTCAGAGTCACCGGTTGAATCCAGTGAGTCTAGCGACGACCGCACCGAGGGGGAAATCGCTCCCCCTCGGTTGACTTGGCTATCGGTGCGCGGTACCACGCTGCACTTTTCGAGCCGCCCCCAGGGGAGAGAGATGGCCGAGCGTTCGCAGCCCCCGAAGTCGCGACAGTCCGACAAGACCGACCCCTCCGACAAGGCCGTCCCGCTCCCGACGCTGATGGACCCGACGACTTTCGGGCTCGAGTCCGAGCCGTCCGCCGGAGACCTGGCCGAGATGGTGGCGCTGCAGCGCAGCGCCGTCGACGATTTGCGCGAGTGCACCGGAGACCGCTGCGCCGAGCTGACCGCGCAGACCCGCACCCTGAAGCTGCTCGTTAAAGAACTCGACCGACGCGTTCCGAAGCGGGGCGCGCGCGGCCTGTACGAGGGCATTCGCCGCGCCCAGGACTTGGCGGACATCTTCCCGAACGACCCGATTACTTCCGAACGGCCCAACGTGGGCCCGGCCGTCACCGCGGTCAAGAAGTTGGTCGTCAAGGGCCTGAAGCCCTTCCACATCGAGATGCTGCGCACGCAGTACCACTTCAACCTCGAGCTGGTGGACGTCATCCGCACCGTGGCGGCGCAGCAGTCGTCGTCGCTCTACCCCGACCTCGCCGACTGGGCGCGCGCGCGGCTGTCCCGCGTGTCGAACCCGGCCGTCTGGACGCTGCGCTCTCACCGAGGCAAGGCCGCCGCCTTCGCGGTGAAGATGGTGAAGAGCACCTACCTGTCGACCATGCGCCCGGTGCTCGAGGACGTGCTCGAGGGCCAACGGTTGTGGAACGTCGCGGCGATGGCGGCCATCTCGGCCCTGGCCAGTTGGGAAGCGGTGACTCCGTCCGCCGCCTCGCGGCTGTTGTCCGAGGTCGCCACCCGGTCCGACCCGGTGTCTCGCGACGACCTGATGCTCGCGGCGCGGGCGATGTCGCCCATCTGGAAGGAAATTTTCCGGCGGCAGACGGCCTTCAACGAGGAAATCCTCAGAATCTTCTCCGAGATGCTCGGGGTCGCGACTCCGCAGACACTCGACTACCAGGCCTGGTGCGTCAGGCACGAGCGCGAAGAGATGGCCAAGACCGCGTTCATCGCGGGCGGCCTGCGCAACCGGCCGGTCATCAGCATCGTCACTCCGGTCTACGAGACTCCCGAGCCGGTGCTACGCGCATGCCTCGAGTCGGTGCTCGGGCAGATCTACCCCCACTGGGAACTCTGCGTCGCCGACGACGGGTCGAAGGGCGAGCAGGTCACCCGCGTGCTGGCCGAGTACGCCCGCAGAGACCCCCGCATTCGCGTCGCGCGCCTCCCTGGCAACTCGGGCATCGCCCGGGCCACCAACTCGGCGCTGGCGCTGGCCACCGGCGAATTCGTCGCCTTCCTCGACCACGACGACCTCTTGGCGCCGCACGCGCTGGCCGAGGTGGCGCTGAAGCTCGAGGCCGAGACCGGCACCGACGTCGTCTACTCGGACGAGGACCACGTCGACTCGAACGGCCGCCGGCTGAACCCGTTCTTCAAGCCCGACTGGTCGCCCGACCTGCTCAGGGCGTCGAGCTACTTCTGCCACCTGTTGGTGGTGCGGCGGTCGTTGCTCGAGAAGCTGAAGGGCATTCGCGAGGGCTTCGACGGCGCGCAGGACTACGATCTGGCGTTGCGGTTGTCAGAGAAGACGCAGCGCATCGCCCACATTCCGAAAATCCTCTACCACTGGCGCGAGACGCCGGCCTCGACGGCCGCGAACCCCGAGAACAAGCCCGACGCCTCGAACGCCGGGGTGCGCGCGCTGACCGAGCACCTGAAGCGCTGCGGCGTCGCCGGCGAGGCGTCGGCGACCCTGCCGACCACCTACCGGGTGAAGTACCCAATCAAGGGCAAGCCGCTGGTGTCGATCATCGTCCCATACAAGGACAAGCCCGAGCTGCTCGACCAGCTCGTGACCAGCCTCCTGAAGCTCACCACCTACTCCAACTTCGAGCTGCTGCTCATCTCGAACAACAGCCAGAGCCCAAAGACAGAGGCCCTGCTCGCCAGGCTGACCGACCGCAGAATTCGGAAGCTCAAGTGGGACCACCCCTTCAACTACTCGGCGATCAACAACTTCGGCGCCGAGAACGCCAAGGGCCAGTTGCTGCTGTTCCTGAACAACGACATCGAGGTGACTCAGGCCGACTGGATGGAAGAGCTCATCGGCCAAGCCCTGCGCCCCGAGGTGGGCGCGGTCGGGCCGAAGCTGCTCTACCCGGACGGCACCATTCAGCACGCCGGAGTGGTGGTGGGGCTGGGCGGGTTCGCCGGCCACGTCTTCGCACGCATGCCCAGCGACCCCAAGTTCACCGCGTTCGGCCACGAGAACTGGACGCGCAACTACCTCGCGGTGACCAGCGCCTGCGTGATGATGCGGCGCGAGGTGTTCGACTCGCTGGGGGGTTACGACACCCGCTTCACGCTCTGCGGCAGCGACGTCGAGATCTGCCTGCGCATGAACGCCCGGGGCCTGCGCGTCGTCTACACCCCTCACGCGGTCCTGACGCACCACGAGTCGGCCACCCGGGCGAGCGACGCGATTCCCGAGCACGACTTCTGGCGGTCGTTCGTCGCCTACCGGCCCTGGCTGAAGGCGGGCGACCCCTACTATAACCAGAACCTGTCGCTCGACACCGCCGACGGAGCCTTGCGGAACGACGACCGCACTGCCGAGGACCTGTCGGTGCAGGTGCTGTCGCGCGAGCTGCCCGGGTCGAGCACCAGCGCCACCTCGCTGGCCCGCGCCGAGCACCTGCGGCACATCGCCGACCACATCACCGCGCTCGACTACTCGGGCGCGCAGATTCGCAAGGCGCGGGTGCAGATTCCGACCGGCACCACCTCGATGATTCGCGCCGGCAAGCTGAAGACGATCACCTGGCTGGTGCCCTACTTCAAGCACCCGTACGGCGGCGTGCACACCATCCTGCGGTTCGGGTCGATGCTGAACCAGCGGCACGGGGTGCAGAGCCGCTTCGTGGTCTACGACGCGCCGCACGGCGCCCTGCGCGAGATCGAGGCCCGCGTCGCGACGCTCTTCCCGACCTCGCCGGGCGAGTTCGAGATCATGCGCTCGGCGCGCGATCTGGAAGACCTGCCTCGCACCGACCTGGCCGTCGC
Organism: Archangiaceae bacterium; assembly: GCA_023248915.1. Taxonomy (GTDB): domain Bacteria; phylum Myxococcota; class Myxococcia; order Myxococcales; family Myxococcaceae; genus JAHFDQ01. The sequence goes on from JAHFDQ010000179.1 coordinate 10,189, forward strand.
CACGCTGTGGAACAGCGCCTACCTGCTGCTGAACCACGTCGAGGCGTCCGCCAAGGCCTACTTCGTCCAGGACTTCGAGCCGCTCTTCTACCCCGCGGGCACGTTCTACGCGCTCACCGAGCAGACCTACCGCATGGGGCTGT
>JAHFDQ010000180.1 GCA_023248915.1 Archangiaceae bacterium
TGACCGGCGGCACCACGCTGCGCTCGGGCGACGAGATTCGCCTCGGAAACGTGGTCCTCCGGTTCGAGGACGACGGTTCTCAAACCCCGGCGCCGGAGGACGGCCGGGTGGCAGTGCTCGAGACCGAGTTGCGCCAGGCAAGGGCGCTGCTTTCGCTTCACGAGACCTTTCTGCGCTGCACCAGCTTGCCATTCTTGCTTCAGGGCGTAGCGCGGGACCTGGTGTCGGCCCTCAAGTGCGAACGCTTCGCCCTCTTCACCCGGGACGCGTCCGACTCGAAGTCCTGGAGGGTCGCCGTGCTGCACGGAACCTCTACCGTGCCGCCAGGCTGGGTCGAGACGCTGGAACGAGGACGGCAGCCGGCGGCGTTCATCGAGGCGAGTTCGCTCGAAGAGAAGCGAGTCATGGTCGTGGCCTCGCTGAGCGGGGGCGACACCGACGCGGTCCTGGTGGCGGACCTTCCTCGCGGCCGGCAGCTTGAACCGGCTGCACGCGAGCTGACCCGCGCCCTTTGCAGCCACGTTTCCGGGGCCGTGGCGCACCTGTCGCTTCAGCACAAGGTGCGCCGAGAGGAGGCCCTGCGCGCGAGCCTCTCAAGGTACCTCTCGGAGCAGGTGGCCCAGGCAGTGCTCGAGGGCCGCCTGGACCTGAAGCTGGGCGGGCAGCGTCGCAGCGTCAGCGTCCTGTTCGTCGACGTCCGCGGCTTCACACGGCTCTCCGAGCAGCTCGAGCCGGAGGCCATTCTCCAGATGCTCAACGCCCACTTCGGCAACGTCGTGCCGATCATCAAGGCCGCCCAAGGAACGGTCGACAAGTTCATCGGAGACGCCCTGATGGCGGTCTTCGGGGCGCCCAACGAGTTGCCCGACCACCCCTTGCGCGCTGTCCAGGCCGCCGTGGCCATTCAGCGCGCGACCGTCGAGCTCGCCCGGAACCTGTCGCTCTCGAAGCTGGCGGGCGGCGCGGCACCGACTGGCTTCGCCGTCGGGGTGGGGGTGAACACCGGCTCGGCGGTGGCGGGGAACCTGGGCACCGACGAGCGAAAGGAGTACGCGGTGATCGGCGACGCGGTGAACGTCGCTTCCCGGCTCTGCGCGACCGCCAAGCCGGGCGAGGTCCTGGTCGGCCCGTTGACGGCGGACGCCATTCGTGGCCACTTCGAGCTCTCCGAGGCGATTCCCGTCAAGGTGAAGGGGCGGGAGCAGCCGGTGCAGACCCATCGGGTGTTGGGTGGCGGCTCAGGGACGGAACGGCGGAATCCACCCTCCGGAAGGAATGGCGACCGGGGCTGAGCCCGACCCGCGGGCCCGGTCGCGACTGCCCGCTTCGGCCGCCCGCTCTTCAGCCTGGCGGCGCTCCTCCTCGCGCCGGTCGGCTTCGTTCATGCGCTCGACGTCCGCGCGCCATTGCCGCGCTTCCTCTTCCCGCTGGCGAGCGGTGGCGGCCGCGGACCCCTCTGCCGCTTTGGCGGCGGTCATTGCCCGCGCTTCCTCCGCTGCCGCCCTGGCCTCCGCCGCCTTGGCGCGGAACAACTCCTGCTCGCGGGCGGCGTGCTCTGCTGCCGCTTCGGCTTCCAGCCGGTTCGCCCGTCTGCGCCAGAGCGAGAAACCGACCACTGCCGCCAGCAACCCAGCGCCCGCCCAGAGCAGACGGCGTCGCCCCACGGAGTGCAGCTCGCCCCCGAGATCCCTGGCCAGGCTGACCGCGAGCTCGCCGGTAGAGGGCCCGGATGGCAGGGCGGGTTGAATGGGGCCCGAGAGGGTTTGTGCGCGATCGCCGCGCAAGAGCTCTAGAGTGGCGCGGGCCTGCCCATCTTCCGGCTGGAGCGCGAGCGACAACGTGAGCAGCTCGGCGGCGCGAAAGACGTTCCCCTCGCGGCGGTGAAGGCCGGCCAGGCGCTGGAGCAGCTCGGGAGTCTGCTCGAGCGCGACCTGTTGCTCGAGCGAGGCTATCTTCGGGTCGACGCTGGGGCTCGCCCTGAGCCTCTCGGCGGCGACGACCCCCTCGAAGACGGCACGAAGCTCGGCGTCGCCCGGCGCCAGGCGCGAGGCCCGAAAGAGGAGGAAGGCGGCACGGCGCCGACCGGTGAGGCCTTGCTTCAAGAGGGCGCGCGCCTCGTCCGCGAGCTGTGCGGCGGTCTCGCGATCAAGCAGGCCCGAAACCTGGGCCGGGGCCTCGAAGAAGCGGACCAGGAGCCCGGGGTGACGGCTGCGTACTGGCGCCAGCTGCGGGGCGAGCGCGTCCAGAACCTCGCGCGCCGCCGTGGGCCGCCGAGAGACGTCGCGTTCCAACAGCCGATCGATGATCGCCGTCACCTCAGCCGGGGCACCGGGAACTCGAGAAAGGACAGGCGGGGTGCGGGGCTCGAGGAGGTGCGCCAGAGAGCTCATGGGAGTGTCGCCCTCGTGCGGGTTCTTCCCGGTGACCATCTCGTAGAGGACGACGCCGGCTGCGAAGAGGTCGCTGCGCGCGTCCAGGGCACGCCCCGAGGCCTGCTCGGGGCTCATGTAGGCCGGGGTTCCCAGGGTGGCGCCGGTTTGAGTCAGCCCCGCGCCCTGGGCGGTCTTGGCGATTCCGAAGTCCGTCAGCTTGGCCCACCCGGTTCGCGAGAGCAGAAGGTTGGCCGGCTTGAGGTCGCGGTGGATGATGCCCCGCTCGTGGGCATGCCCCACGGCCTCGAGCATTTGCGCGAAGATCTCGAGCGCCACCGGAATGGGCAGCGCGCCCACCCGCTCGAGCAGCCCCTGGAGCGTTTCTCCGTCCACCCACTCGGAAGCGATGAACGGCCGCCCCTTCTCCTCGCCGTAGGCGAAGACCTCGACGATGTTCGGGTGCCGCAGGCCGGAGCTCGCCCTGGCTTCGTTGATGAATCGCGCGATGAACTCCGGGTCCTTGGCGAGCTGCGGGCTCATCACCTTTAGGGCGACCTTCCGGCCCGACCCGCTCTCGCGTGCCAGGTAGACCGTCGCCATTCCGCCGGCGCCCAGTTCGCGCTCGAGCAGGTAGTCCCCGAGCCGCTCGGGGTGGGGGGCCCCGGCTTCCTTCTCGACCGACTGCGCGGCGCCGCCGGGCCGGGCATCGACGGGGCCGGACGCGGCCTGACCGAGCTTCTTGAGCACCTCGGCGAGATCGGACTCCAACGCCACGAAGACCTCGTGCGGCGGCAGGCGCGCGGCCAGGGGTGAAGCAAGAACCGAAGGATTGGCGAACGCGATGCGAACGAGCGCGCCGTTTCGGGCGAAAGGGGCCGCATGAATCTGCCGCCAGCCGTTGCTCTTCGACATGCGCGCCAGGCTGAGATCGGGGTTCTCCAGGGCGGGCCTCGGGGCGACGGGATACCCGGACGCCGCCGAGAGCGCGGCCCTCACCTGGTCGGCGGGAACACCAACCGCCGCCAAGGCGGTCGAGAGCAGGCCCCCGGTTTCCTGTTGGCGCGCCTCTGCCCGGACGAGCAGCTCACTGCCCACCTGGGCTCGCAGGGCGTTCAACAGCAAAGCGCGGAGCGCTGGCAACTCCTGGCCGCGTTCCTTCGTGACGTCACCATCCCCCATCGAGGTCCATTGTGGCAGACCGGCGACCTGGGCCGCTACGGGTCGGTACGCTGTCACCGAGTCAGGATGTGCCTGGCCAGCCCGCCGGCGGCGGCGCGGGCGACGCGCCCGGCCTCGGCGAGCCGGGCCGCCAGCGCGGGCCCCCGGACTCGTACATTCAGGTACCGGCGTTCGCCGTCCACCCAGGCGCGCTTGTACGGTTCGTCGCCCCGGAGGAAGTCCCAGGTGGCGAGGCCTTCGGCGAATGAGTCGCGCAGGCACTCGGCGATGAGGACGGTGCCGACGCTCCGGTCGCGCCAGTCCGGATGGTGGCCGCTCTGGTAGTAGGCGAACGTCTTTCCCCAGCGCCAGCCCAGCACGGCCGCGACCGGCGCTCCTGTCGCCCACATCGTCACGAGCCGGAGGCGCCCTGAAGCCGCCAGGCGCCCGGCGACTTCGCGGAGGAACCCGAACATCGGCCCGTCGAACGTCGTCGAGCGCGTCCCGAAGCGCATTCGGTGCAGGTCCACCAGCGAGTCGAACGCGGGCCCGACCTCGGAAGGCGCGGCAACGCGGACGACTCTGTAGCCCGGTTGCCGGTCCAGCCACCGCGCCCGCCGCCTCACCTGCGCGGCGAGGCCTCCGGGCCGCCCGGCCAGGTAGTCGTCGAACGTGCCGTCAAGGCCGCCGCGGGGCGAAACCACTTGCGCGTCCGAACGCACCGCGTGGCCGCTGGCCGTTCCGAATCGCCCCTCGATGGCCCGGGCCAGGGCAGACCCGGGCCGGACCGCGTCGAGGGCCAGCTCGTCGAAGGGGACCTGCGCTCCTAGCGCGGCCGCGAAGACGTCGGCCAGCCGCGCTTCGTCGGTTGGCCCGGCGACCACGCCAAGGTCCTCCGCGGCGCCCGGTCCGGCGCCCACGAAGGCCAACCGGCGACGGCCGAGGCCCGCGGGACCGGCGAGCCGTTCTTCGTACAGCGGCAGCACTCCCCGAATCGCGTTCGCTTCCCGCGCCACCAGCACCCGAAGCGCCCGTCCCGTTCCGAAGGCCTTCCACCAAGGCCAGACCCAGGCGAACTGCCGGAAGGCGTGGTTGTCCTCCTCGCTCGCAAGCAGCGCGTCGAAGGTGGAAGCCAACCGCTCGAGCTCGCCTGCCTGGGTGAGGACTTCGGTGCGAAGCGGTGGCGGCACGAGCGTTCCGCGGTGCACGGCCGATGCCGTCCCCGGCCCAGGTCCCGGTTGCCGACCTTCGCCTGCGCCCACAGGTTTCGGCGGCGGACCGCTCGATGGCAAGAAGCCTGGCTCCTATTTTTGCAGTGCCTGGGCTGGGGCTAATGCAGCTTCTGCCTCGGTCGCGGGGAGCACAGCGCACCTTCCCGCTCAGGGCACATGGCTTGTTGCCCACCTACCTGGCGCGCAACGCCGTCTGGCGGGTCGCGCGCCTGCTCGACCTGGTGGGCGGCGAGGTCATCGTTCCGGCGTACCACCACGGTGTGGAGATCGCGGCGCTTCTGCACGCGGGGGTCGCGGTGAGCTTCGCGCGCGTGGATGGCGCCGCCCGGCTCGACCTCGAGGACGTCGAGGCGCGCATCGGGCCGAGGACCCGCGCGCTGTACCTCATTCACTACGCGGGGTTTCCCCAGGACACGGACGCGGCGGTCGGCCTCGTCCGCCGCCACGGGTTGAAGCTCATCGAGGATTGCGCCCTGGCGCTGTTTTCCCGCGACGGCGCGCGGCCGCTCGGCTCGGCGGGAGATGCCGCCGTCTTCTGCTTCTACAAGACGCTGCCGGTGGCGCACGGCGGCGCGCTGGTCGTGAAGTCGCCCTTGGTGGCGTTCGCACCCGGTGAGCCGCCGGTGGCGCCGGCGTTGGCGGCCACGCTCTCTCACGCCGTGGGCTCGATGCTCGTCACCGGAGAACGCACCCTCGGCGCAGCCGGAGCGCGGTTGCGCGGCCTGGCCCGAACCACGGCGAGAGGCGGTCGGGCCTGGGCGCGGCACCTCGACGTCGCCGTCGGAACGCAAGGGCTGGACCCGGCGGCGCTCGGGCTCGGGATGAGCGCCCTCATGCGCTGGGTCGTCGACCGGACCGACGCCGAAGCGGTGGTCCGCGCGCGGCGAGCAAATTGGCTGGCCCTGCACGCGCAACTCGGGCGCCCGGAGCGAGCCGTGTGGAATCGCCTACCGGATGGAGTCTGCCCGCTCTTTTACGGGGTTCGGGTGGACGACAAAGCCAGAGCGCTCGCCCGCCTCGCAGGCGACGGAATCCAGGCAATCGATTTCTGGAACCGCGGGCACGAATCTCTCGACGCGGCCGCCTACCCGGAAGCCCGAGAGCTCAGGCGGTCGGTGGTCGAGCTGCCCTGCCACCAGGACTTGGGGCCCGAGGAAGTTCTCCGCGTGGCCCAGTCTGCGCGGCGCGCGCTCGAAGCGTAGCGCGGTGACCGGGCGGCTGGCGCTCGGTCCTTCGAATTGCCCGCTCCCACTCCGGCCCGGCTCGGCTCGGTCTTCGTTTCGATTGGAATGACCATCACCCGTCAGTTGCTCTGCCCCCTCGCACACTTGCCGTTTCGCGAGGGAGTGACATGTCACATCGCTACTGGCCGTTCGTCGTCGCAGCCATCTCGTCCATCGGTTTCCCACACACCGCCGCCGCGACCGTCATCTGGCGCGGCGACTGGGAGACCGGAGATCGCTCGCAGTGGAGCCAGACCGAGATGGTCTCGCCTGACCGCCTGCAGGTCGTCCCGTCGCCGGTTCGCCAGGGGCAGTACTCGCTGCGCGCCGAGGTCATCCAGGGCGACAACCCCATCAACGCGAGCGGAAACCGGAACGAGCTGGTCAAGTACGACGGCTCGGTCGAAGGCGCGGAGTACTATTACGGCTGGAGCGTCCTCTGGCCGTCCGATTACCCGCTCACGCCGACGTGGCAGGTGTTCACGCAGTGGCACCACCCGGGATGCTGCGGCGCTCCGCCGGTGCGCTTCGTGCTCGGCTGCAGCGCCGCCGACTGCGGCCAGCCGCTGACCGACCAGCTCTTCCTCATCGTGGACAACCAGCAGGTGTGGACCTACGGGCCCCTCACCCTGGGCGTGTGGCACTCGTTCATTCTGCACGTCAAGTGGTCAGCCACCCCGACCACCGGCTTCGTCGAGCTCTGGTACGACGGGCAGCTCGTCGTCCCGAAGCGGTTCATCCGGACGATGTTCAACGCGACGGACACCGACTACATGAAGATGGGGCTGTACCGCGACGCGGCGACCCAGCCCACGGCCGTGCTCTTCCACGACGGCCTCGTTCAGGCGACAACCTTCGCCGAAGTCGAACAGACGGGGCAGGGCACGGTCGACGCCGGCATCAGCGTACCGGGCGCGGGCACGGGCTCGGGGGACTCGGGGGTGGGCGTGCCGGACGCGGGCGGCGGTTCTGGCTGGCACGATGCCGGGTCGGGCGTGCCGGACGCGGGTGGCGGTTCTGGCTGGCACGACGCCGGGTCGAGCGTGCCGGACGGGGGCACCGGTTCCGGCTGGCACGATGCCGGTTCGGGTGCGGCGGACTCGGGGACTGGGGTTGGGTATCTCGATGCCGGCTCGGGCGGGGGGCAGCCGGACTACGGCCCCGACGGTCCGCGGGTAGATTTGGGGAACGTCGCGGACCCGCCAGGCCCGGTTGACACCCAGCCTGCTGGCGACGCCACCGTTGACGGGATGGTCACCGGTGGTTGCAGCGCAATGCCGTCGGCTGTCGCGCCCTGGACTCTTCTGCTCGCGATGGCGGCTTCACGGCGGTTGCGGGCGCGTCGGCGAGCTGACTGACCGAGCGGCCGTGAAGCGGCGTTCAGTCTGAATGTGCCGGAGCGATGTCGTGAGGCCGCCCTCGACTCAGCTCGAGCAGAACGGATTGACGGCTCGGGCTGAACGGGTCTGGCACCTAGAGTGCACGCTGGCACGGCATGGTGACGGCGGGGCAGGGGACCGGGGCTGAAGGCTCATTGTTCGCTCGCGCCAGCCCGCTGATGGCGGCAAGGCTGGCGTCCGCGGCCGTTACTTTTTTCATTCCGCTGGTGCTCGCGCGGACTTTGCGCCTGGCCGAGTACGGCACGTACAAACAGTTCCTGCTGATCGCGCAGACGCTGTACTACACGCTGCCCCTCGGCGTTCCTCAGGCGCTCTACTACTTCGTCCCGCGCGCGGAACAGCGGCGCCCCTACTTCGTCCAGACGCTCGGGTTCCTGCTCGCCGCGGGGGCAGTCGCGGGAGCGGTCATCCTCTCGCTGGGCGGGCCGATCGCCCACTTCTTCTCGAACCCCGAGCTCTACCGCCACCGCTGGTCGCTGGCGCTCTACGTCTTCGGGCTCATCGGCAGCTTCCCGCTCGAAGTTTCGCTCACCAGCAGCGGCCGGACCCGCCACGCCGCGGTCGCGTACCTCGTCTCGGATGGCGTGCGGGCGGTGGCGATGACGGTGCCGGCGCTCCTCGGGTTCGGCGTCACCGGGGTGATGGTTTGCCTCGCCGCCTTTGCCCTGGCGCGGCAGGTCGTCACCTGCGTGCTGGTGGTGCGGTCGAGCCGGGGGCCGTGGTGGCGCCGCGGGCTCTTCTTCGAACAGCTCGCCTACGCCGCCCCGTTCGGAGCGGCGGTGGCCATCGCCATTCCTCAGCAGTACGCCCACCAGTACGCGGTGTCGGCGCTGGTTTCGCCCGAGGCCTTCGCGCTCTACGCCGTGGGCTGTTTCCAACTGCCCTTCATCGACCTGCTCTACACGCCGACCAGCGAGGTGCTGATGGTCAGGCTCGGAGAGCTCGACCGGGCGGGCCGGAAAGCCGAGGGCGTCCGCCTGTTCCGCAAGGCGAGCGCCGCGCTCGCGCTGGCGGTGCTGCCGGTCGCGGTCTTCTTCTTCGGCGCCGCCCCCGACGTCATCGCGGCACTCTTCGGAGACCGCTTCGTCTCGGCGGCCCCCCTGTTTCGCATCGGCCTGGCCGCCGTCGTCCTGGCGGCGCTGCCGGTCGACGCGGTCCTTCGCGCGTGTGGGCACACCCGGCACATTCTCCTGGCGAACGCGCTGAAGGCGGTGGTCACCGTCCCGCTGCTCTGGTTCGGAGTGAAGACCTTCGGCATGCGGGGTGCGCTCGCGAGCTGGGTGGTGGTCGAGTACTTCGGCAAGGCGGTGCTGCTCGCCAAGGTGCCTCGGGCGCTGGGCGAGGGCGACCAGCGCGCGCGGTTCGGCGACCTGTTGCCGTTGTCCGAGATGGGCCGGGCCCTGGTCGGGGTGGCCTTCGCCGCGGCGGGAGTGGTCGGGCTTCGCGCCGCGATGCACCCGGCCCTGGGTTGGATGCCGAACGGGCACGCGGCTCGGGTGGTCGCCCTGGCGGCCGCGGGGTTGGCCTTCGGGACTGCCTACCTGGTCGCGCTCCGCTGGGCGGGGCTGCGCCTTTCGCCCTCGATGTTCGATCGGAGACCTGCGTGAGGGCCCCGGGCGACGGCACGGTCGAGATCGAGCGCTTCGTTCAGCGCGCGCGCGCCTCGACCCGGTTCGGGCTCGGGCCGTGGGTGCGGCGCCAGGTGAAAAACGCCGTTCACCGCGCCAACGTCGAGGCGACCTTCGACCGCATCGCCGGCGGCAAGATCGTGGTGCTGCTCTACCACAAGGTACAGCGGCGCCCGATGGGGCTGTGGGGCGAGCCCGTGCTGGGAGTGCAGGAGTTCGAGCGGCAGATGGCCTTCCTCGCGAGCCGGTACGCGCCGGTCTCGCTCGACCGCGCCGTTCGGGCCTTGCGGGGCGAGGCGACGCTGCCTCCTCGGGCGGTGGCGGTGACGTTCGACGACGGGTACCGCAACAACCTCGTCCTGGCCGCGCCGGTGCTGGCGCGCCACCGGATTCCGGCGACGCTGTTCGCGGTGAGCGGGCTGGTGGGCACCGACCGGTGGATGTGGCCGTACGAGCTCGAGGAGATGTTCCTGCTCAACCCCGCGAGTCGAATCGCCGCGGTCGCCGGCGAACCGGTCATCGAGAGGATCTGCGCGGCCGGCCTTTCGCAGCGCGAGGCGATGTTCGCCGCTGTCGACTACCTGAAGCAGGTCGGAGACGCGGCCATGCAGCGGGTGATGGCCCGACTCCGGGCTGCCATGCCGGTCGAAGTCGATGACGAGAACCGCTACCTGTCCTGGGACGAGGTGCGCGAGCTGGCGGCCTACGGCATCGACGTCGGAGCCCACACAGTGACGCACCCGGTGCTGCCGCTGGAACCCGCGACGTCGGTCGAGCGCGAGCTGGTCCATTGCGCCGAGGTGCTCGAGCGCGAGGTCGGCCGGCGGCCCGCGCATTTCGCTTACCCGTACGGCAGCACCTGCCCGGCCGTCACCGCGCTCACCGCGCGCAACTACGAGGCGGCGTTCACCACCGTCCCGGGTCCGTGCAAAAACCGCGAGGCGCTGCACGAGCTGCCGCGCGTGTGCGCGCCCGCGACGGTCGAAGAGCTGTCGTTCGAGCTGGCCCGTCAAGTCGTGTTTGCTTGAACCGGCCCTTGAAGCGCACGCCCCGCACCGTCCCGGGGACACCCAAGCAGAGGCTCGCCAGCGCTACGAGATTCTCGGCAAGGTCGTCGATGGGGCGGACCGTCGGCGAGGCGGGTTGTGGCGCGCCGGCCGGCGAAGGGCCTACTGGCATCCCGCCAGATGAGCCCGAGCGCGCACGGGCCCGCTGTCATGAACGCAGTGCCCGCTCGGCTTTTTCGGCAAGCTGGGCACACGCTTCCAGGCGCATGCGTAACTTTCGACCAGAGACGCCCTCGACGGCGCAC
>JAHFDQ010000587.1 GCA_023248915.1 Archangiaceae bacterium
AACGTCTGTGGCTGCACGCCGACTTCGTGCGCCGTACAGGGCAAGGACTGCGGGAGCATCGCCGACGGCTGCGGCGGAACCATCGCGTGCGGTTCGTGCAGTCCGCCGTCGACCTGCGGCGGCGGCGGCACGCCCAACGTCTGTGGCTGCACGCCGACTTCTTGCGTGGCCCAAGGCAAGGACTGCGGGACCATCGCCGATGGTTGTGGCGGGACTCTCGACTGCGGTACCTGCACCGCGCCGAAGAGCTGCGGCGGGGGCGGCGCGCCCAATGTCTGCGCTTGCGCGCAGGCTGCCTGTGAGGAGATCGACGCGGGCGCCGAGGACGATGCCGGGGCGGCCCAGTTGGATGCGGGCTCCGACCCCAACCTCGGCGTGAGGCCTGGAAGTTGCGGCTGCGGAACCGGATCTGCCGCAGGTTTCACCTGGCTGTTGTTGGCTGGTCTCATGCTCCGACGGCGCCGCTGAGCGTTCCAGGCTTTGCTTCAGGGGTCCCTCGACGGGCTCGGTCGGAGCCGGCCGGCCGCCCGGCAATCCCGCTCTTCTCAGCACGCGCGTGGCGATTGACCCTCCCGGAGTCGGCCTGTAGAAGGGCCGCCTCATGGCTTCGCTCCGCGACATTCGCAAGCGCATCAAGTCGGTCAAGAGCACTCAGCAGATTACGAAGGCAATGAAGATGGTGGCCGCCGCCAAGCTGCGGAAGGCCCAAGAGGCCATCATCGCCGCCCGCCCTTATGCGGGAATGCTCGACCAGATGATCTCCGACCTGGCCGCGCGGTCCGAGTCGGTCGGCCACCCGCTGCTCCAGACGCGGCCGGCCAAGGCGTGCGAACTGGTGGTGCTCACCTCCGACCGCGGGCTCGCCGGCGGCTTCAACTCGAACGTCATCCGCCGCGCCAGCCGCTTCCTCTTCGAGAACGCCAAGACGTACGAGCACATCACCGTCTCGACGATTGGCCGCAAGGGCCACGACTTCTTCCGAAAGAATCTCGCCGAGGGCGGCGCGGGCAAGAACGGCGCGCACGCCCAGTTCCGCAAGGACTTCGCCGGCCTGTACACCCGGGTCAGCTTCCAGACCGCCCAGGACATCGCCACCGAGCTGACCACCCTGTTCCTCACCGGCAAGGTCGACGCGGTCTACCTCGTCTACAACGAGTTCCTCTCCGCCATCTCGCAGCGGGTCAGCCTGGTGCCGTTGTTGCCGCTGTCGGGCCCGCCAGCCGCGGAAGGGGCCGACGCGAAGGCCAAGGCTTCCGCGCGATCGCTGGTCGACTTCAAGTACGAACCCGCCCGCGAGGACGTGCTGGCCAAGCTGGTGCCCCAGGCGCTGGCCATCAAGGTGTACCGCGCGCTCTTGGAGAGCGTGGCCGCCGAACACGGCGCGCGCATGAGCGCGATGGAGAACGCCACCAACAACGCCTCGGACATGATTGGCAAACTGACGCTCTTCTACAACCGCACGCGGCAGGCGGTGATTACGAAGGAACTGATGGAAATCGTCTCGGGCGCCGAGGCGCTGAAGTAACAGGCAAAGGGGTCATCTCGATGAGCGCAACGGTGCAGTCGGCAGGTCGCGTGACGCAGGTGCTGGGTCCGGTGGTGGACGTCGAGTTTCCGCCCGGCGGGCTCCCCGAGGTCTACACCGCCCTGAAGATGACCAACCCCGGCATCTCGACCGAGGCCGACAACCTGACCGTCGAGGTGGCTCAGCACCTGGGCGAGAACACCGTGCGCTGCATCGCGATGGACTCGACCGAAGGCCTGGCTCGCGGCATTTCGGTGACCAACACCGGCGCGCAGATTCAGGTGCCGGTGGGCAAGGAAACGCTGGGCCGCATTCTCAACGTCGTCGGCCAGCCGGTGGACGAGCGCGGCCCGGTTCGCGCCACCAAGAGCTACCCCATTCACCGGCCGCCCCCGCTCTTCATCGACCAGGACGTGAAGGTGCAGGCCTTCGAGACCGGCATCAAGGTCATCGACCTGCTCTGCCCGTACACCCGCGGCGGCAAGACGGGCCTGTTCGGGGGCGCCGGCGTCGGCAAGACGGTGCTCTTGACCGAGCTCATCCGCAACGCGGCCATCGAGAAGGGCGGCTTCTCGGTGTTCGCCGGCGTGGGCGAGCGCACCCGCGAGGGCAACGACTTGTACCGCGAGTTTCAGGAAGGCGGCGTCATCAACCTCCAGAACCCCGAGAAGAGCCAGGCGGTGCTGGTGTACGGCCAGATGAACGAACCGCCCGGCGCCCGCGCCCGGGTGGCCCTGTCCGCGCTGTCCATCGCCGAGTACTTCCGCGACGAAGAGGGCAAGGACGTGCTCCTCTTCATCGACAACATCTTCCGCTTCACCCAGGCGGGTTCGGAAGTGTCGGCGCTGCTCGGCCGAATTCCCAGCGCGGTCGGTTACCAGCCGACGCTGTCCACCGAGATGGGCGAGCTGCAAGAACGCATCACCTCGACGCGCAAGGGCTCGGTCACCTCGGTGCAGGCCATCTACGTGCCCGCCGACGACTTGACCGACCCGGCGCCGGCCACCGCGTTCGCCCACCTCGACGCGACGACGGTGCTCTCGCGCCCCATCTCCGAGCTCGGCATCTACCCCGCGGTCGACCCGCTCGACTCGACCTCGCGAATCCTCGACCCGCAGGTGGTGGGGGCCGAGCACTACGCGGTCGCGCGAAAAGTTCAGGGCATCTTGCAGCGGTACAAAGAGCTGCAGGACATCATCGCCATCCTCGGCATGGACGAGCTGTCCGAAGTGGACAAGCTGAGCGTGGCCCGGGCCCGGAAGATTCAACGCTTCCTGTCCCAGCCCTTCTTCACCGCCGAAGTCTTCACCGGCAAGCCGGGCCGGTACGTGAAGCTGGCCGACACCATCAAGGGCTTCAAGGAAATCGCCGAGGGCAAGCACGACGACATCCCCGAGGGCGCTTTCTATTACGCGGGCGGCATCGAAGAGGTGGTCGAGAACGCCAAGAAGATGGCGTCATGACCAAGCTGAACGTCGAAGTCGTCACTCCCGAGAAGCGGCTCTTGTCGGTGCAGGCCGACGACGTCGTCGTGCCGGGCCACCCCGGGCTGTTCGGAGTTCGGCCGGGCCACACGCCGGTGCTGTCCATCATGGACGACGGCCCGCTGACGCTGCGCGACGGCACCAGCACGCAGGTGTTCCACGTCGAGGGCGGCTTCGTCGAGGTGGGGCCGGACCTGGTGCGGGTGCTGGCCAACGCGGCCTACCCGGTGGCCACCATCGACGTCGCGGCGGCGCAGAAGAGGCTCGACGAGGCCACCGCGCGCCTGAAGGGCCTCGCCGCGGACGACGCCCGATTCCTGGTCGAGGCGGCGGTGGTGCGCAAAGAGGCGGCGCGCATCGCCTCGGCGACGCGCAAGTAGCCCGAGCGCGCCTTCACCCCCGGCGGCACCCAGCCGCGACCGGGGACCTCTGCTAGCGTCTGGCCGTTTCTCGTCGAGAGGGGTCCCTCGAGATGTCGCTGTCGTCCGCCGAATTGCAGGACCGCTTCCGGGCGGCGGTCTTGGGGTTCGCCGTGGGCGACGCGCTGGGCTTTCCGTTGCGCGGAGTGCCGCCGGCGGCCCTGGCTCGGCTGCCAGCCTTGGCCGAAGACTTCGCGCCGCGGCCGCGCGGCCGGTACGCCAAAGGGCAGTTTTCGGACGACACGCCGTTGATGCTGGCC
>JAHFDQ010000181.1 GCA_023248915.1 Archangiaceae bacterium
GGCCGGGTGAGCGCGAACACCTTCTCGGCGTTCACCGGCGCGGCGGAAGTTGGTTCAGTCATCGGTCGGGCCCCGGTGAGGCGCAGAACATAGCCGTGGGCGTGCCCGCGGCCCAGAACTGCCGGCCCAGGCTGCTCAGCTCGGGCTCGCCCGCGCGACTCACGGTACGCTCTGCGCCGTGGAACTGCCGGTCACTGTCCTCGAGCTGCCCGCGTCCTGGGCGGACCCGCGCTCGGCTCTGGCACGGGTCGAGCAACACCTCGCCTCGGTGCCGGCGGGACACCTGGTGCTGCTGCCCGAAGCGTCGCTGACGGGCTACGTCTCACCGAAGCTCGAGTTCGACCTGAGCCCGATGGCCGAACCGCTCGAGGGAGAAACCTCTCGAGCCCTGTCGGACCTCGCCCGGCGGCACGGAGTTCACCTCGTCGGCCCGCTCATCGAGCGCGACGGCCCGCGCCTCTACAACAGCCTGATCGGCTTCGACCCGCGGGGAAGGCGCTTCCTCCACTACCGCAAGCGGCACCCCTGGCTGCCCGAGAGATGGGCGACGCCCGGCGACCTGCCCTGGCCGGTGGTGGACGTCGAGGGGCTGAGCGTCACCGCCGCCCTCTGCTTCGACCTGCACTTCCTCGCGGACGAGGCCGCCGAGGCGCTTGGTTCCGCTGACCTGTTGCTCTTCTCCAGCGCCTGGGTGGAGGACGAAGGCGACACGCGCCGCCCGCTGCTCGTAGGGCTCGCGCGGCGCTTCGGCCTCCATGTCGCCAACGCGAACTGGGGGCCAGGGGCGGTGCGGATGCCGGGGCAGGGCGGCTCGGTGATTCTCGGCCCGGACGGGACCGTTCTCGCAGAAGTGTCCGAGGGGCGCGCCGTGGCCGCCGTGCACGCTCGGTCGGCGCGAATCCGAAGCGGGTAATCTCCCCCGGTCAGCTCCACTCCAGCATTCGCTGGAGCGGCGCCAGCGCCGCCTCGCGCAACGCGGTCGGCAGCTCGAGGCTGGGCGTCTTCTCTCTCATGCAGCGCGCCAGCTTCTCGAGCGTGTTCAGCTTCATATGCGGGCACTCGTTGCACGAGCAGCCGTTGTCGGGCGGAGCGGGGATGAACTCCTTCCCCGGCGCCTTCAACTGCATCTGGTGGATGATGCCCGGCTCGGTGACGACGATGAACCGCCGCTTCGGGCTCTTCACCACGTAGTCGAGAATGCCCTTGGTCGACCCGACGTAGTGCGCGCGCGCCAAGATGGCCTGCTCGCACTCGGGGTGGGCGACCACCTCGGCGTCGGGGTGCTGCACGGTGAGCTCGACCAGCCGCTTCTCGCTGAAGATCTCGTGCACCATGCAGCTGCCCGGCCAGAGAATCATCTCGCGGCCCGTCTGCTTGGCGACGAAGCGCCCCAGGTGCTGGTCGGGGCCGAAGATGATTCTGCGCTCCTTCGGAATCTTCGAGACGATCTTGACCGCGTTCGACGAGGTGCAGATGACGTCGCTCATCGCCTTCACCGCCGCCGAGCTGTTGACGTAGCTCACCACGAAGGCGTCGCCGTACTTCTCCTTGAAGGCCTGGAAGGCTCCGGGCGGGCACCGGTCGGCCAGCGAGCACCCGGCGGCGAGGTCTGGCAGCAGCACCAGGCGCTTCGGGTTCAAGATCTTCGCCGTCTCGGCCATGAAGTGCACGCCGCAGAAGACGATGACGTCGGCGCGCGTCTTGGCCGCTTCCTGCGCCAGGGCCAGGCTGTCGCCGACGAAATCGGCCAGGTCCTGGATTTCGCTCTCCTGGTAGTAGTGGGCGAGGACGACCGCGTTCAGCTCTCGCTTCAGGCGGACGATCTCGGCTTCGAGCTCGGCGTCGGTAGGCATGGCAGTAGCGACAATGTAGTCGTAACGGGCCCGGGGGTGTTTTTCTCAGTGTTCGACTTGTTATAAGAGGCGCGGACGCTCCGTCGCCGGGGGGGCGTGCTTCGCCCCAAGGACCTCATGCTTCGCTGCCGCGCCCTCCTCTCGCTGTTCCTCCTGTGCGTCGGGCTGGGTTCTGCCTGCCGGTGTTCGAGCTCTCCGGTGAAGGAAGGGCTGAAGCCCGAAGGAGTCCCCTGCGCCGCGGACGGAGAGTGCGAGACCGGCCTGTGCGACGCGCTGCCGGGCGCCGGGAAGCTGTGCATGCGCAAGTGCACGTCCGACTGCCACGACACCGAGGTGTGCTCGCTGCTCGGGGTCGACCGCTACGGCTGCGTCCCCGAGCGCGAAGGGCTGTGCAAGGCGTGCCAGACGGACTCCGACTGCCCCTACCTGGCCGACCGCTGCCTCACCCTCGGCGGAGAGCGCTTCTGCGGGCGCGACTGCAGCTACGACAACACCTGTCCGTCGTCGTTCCGGTGCGCGGAAGGCACCACGGTGGACGGCACCCTGGTGGTCAGCCAGTGCCAGCCCTCGAGTGGCACCTGTGAGTGCACCGTCTACAACGGTGGCCAGGAGATTCCCTGCGAGCAGTCGAACAGCGTCGGCACCTGCGTTGGCAAGAAGAAGTGCATTCCCCCCGCGGGCTACGGTGGCTGCAGCGCCCACGTGCCGGCGCGCGAAGTCTGCAACGGCATCGACGACGACTGCAACGGCAAGGTCGACGAGGACCTGGGCGAGGTGTCCTGCGGGCAGGGCGAGTGCCGGCGGGTGGTGGCCTACTGCGCCAACGGGGAAGTGCAGACCTGCACGGCCGGGGACGCCGGCGTCGAAGTCTGCGACGACAAGGACAACGACTGCGACACCGTCGTCGACAACGGGTTCGACAAGCAGGCCGACGTGCAGAACTGCGGCGCCTGCAACCACGTCTGTTCGCTGCCCAACGCGGTGCCCGTGTGCGTGGGTGGCCAGTGCAAGATCGGCTCGTGCGAACCGGGGTACTGGAACATCGACGGCATCGAGGCCAACGGCTGCGAGCACCTGTGCACCCGCACCAACGGCGGCGTCGAGATCTGCGACGGGTTGGACAACGACTGCAACGGCATCTACGACGACGGCTTCAACCTGGTGACCGACCCGAACAACTGCGGGCAGTGCGGACGGGTCTGCAACGTGGTGAACGGCCACGTCGCCACCTACGCCTGTGTCGCGGGCGACTGCGCCATCGCCACCTGCGACCCCGGCAACGCCGATTGCGATCAGGTCTACGCCACCGGGTGCGAGGTGGACACCAACGGCTCGTTGACCAACTGCGGAGGCTGCAACCTGGTTTGCGCCACTCCGCACGCCACCCCAGTCTGCGACGTGGGCCAGTGCAAGATTCTCGACTGCGACCTCGGCTGGAAGGACTGCGACGCCACCGTGCCCGACGGCTGCGAGATCGACTCGACCAGCGACTTGAACAACTGCGGCGCGTGCGGAACCAGCTGCTCGTTCCCCCACGCTAACGCGAGCTGCGCCAGCTCGGTGTGCGGCTACGTCTGCGACCCCGGTTGGGTCGACCTGGACGGCCTGCCGGCCAACGGCTGCGAGTACAGTTGCACCTTCGTCTCGGCCACCGACCTGCCCGAGCTCGGCTTCATCGACGCGAACTGCGACGGCATCGACGGCGAGGTCGCGAACGCCGTCTTCGTCGCGCCGCCCGCCAGCGGCGGCAACAACGGCAACGCCGGCACCCGGTCGCAGCCCAAGGCTACCCTCGCAGCCGGAGTCGCGGCCGCCGCGGCCCTGGGGCTGCGAGACGTCTACGTCGCCGTCGGCAGCTACGCCGAAACCGTCGCGCCGACGCCGGGCCTGGGAGTCTACGGCGGGTACCAGGCCGGCACCTGGGCGCGCTCGCTCGCGAACGTCGCCACCGTGGTCGGCACCAACCCCCCGCTGCTCATCGACTCCGCGTCGAACAGCACCGTGCAGCTCTTGACGCTCATCGGTTCCTCCGCCTCCGGGCTCTCGGCCACGGCCTACGGGGCCATCGTGCGCGAGTCGGACGGGGTGCTGCTGCAGGCGTTGACGTTGAAGGCGGGAGACGGCACCCAAGGCGCGGACGGCACCAACGGCGCCGACGGTCCCTGGGGCGGGGGCAGCACCAACGGCCAGCAGGGCTGTGAGGACTCGAGCTTCCTCTGCGACAGCTGCGCCCGGCCCGTCGGGGGGCTGGGTGGTACCAGCGCCTGCGGGCGCACCGGCGGCAACGGCGGCCAGCCGGGCCACGGTTCGAGCTGGGGCGACCCGGGCGGGTGGGGCGTCGGAGGAACGCCGGGCGGGTCCGGGCGTCAATGCTGCCAAGGCAATTCTACGGCCGGAGCGCCCGTCAACGGGACAGCCGGCGCTCCAGGGCCCGGCGGACCGGCCGGCGTCAGCGGCGCAGGCTTTGGCACCGTAGGGACGGCCGGCTACTCGCCTGACTTCACCTCCAACGGAGTCGACGGCGACCACGGCAACGGCGGAGGCGGCGCCGGTGCTGGGGGTGGCGGCACTTCCAACTGCGACAGCTACGGCAGCGCGGGCGGCGGCGGCGGCGCGGGAGGCGGCGGTGGCCAGGGCGGGCGGCGCGGCGAGAGCGGCGGCGCTTCGATCGGGCTGTTCATCTACCACTCGACCGTCACCGGAGACGCCGTGGTGATTACGGCAGGCAACGGCGGCCCCGGCGGGGCCGGAGGCCCGGGCGGGCAGGGCGGCGGCGGCGGGCCGGGCGGCTTCACGTCCTACGGGGGTTCCAGCACCCAGGACGACGGCAGCAACGGCGGCTTCGGAGGTGCGGGCGGTGCGGGCGGCGCGGGCGGACCGGGGGGAGGCGGCGGCGGCGGCCCCACCGTCGCGGTCGTCTATGCCGGCTTCTCGAGCTGGAACCCGGTCAACGGAACGACGCTGGGCACCGGAACTCCAGGGGCCGGCGGCCCGTCGGCCGCGGGCGACGGCCAGCCGGGCGTCAACCAGGCCACCTACCCGTAGCGCGCCCCCGGCTTCCGGGGCTAGAAGGCGCCGTGCCCAAGCGGCTGGCCATCGACCTGGACGACGTGTGCATCGCGCTGGAGACGGCTCCCGACGCCGAGCTCCGCTGGTACCTCGACGCCCAGACCGGGGCCACCTTGCTCGTCAACGACGAGTATGATCCGTCGGACATCGACGGCCCGACGCGGGACGAGATCGACGCGGCGCCCGAACGCTACCTCGCCATTCCCGCCGCTCCGCCCGAGCAGGCGCTGACCGACATGCGCGAATTCGTCGCCGCGCTCGAAGACCCTCAGCTCCGCCAGTCGCTCGAGATGGCGCTGGACGGCCGCGGCCCGGCCCGGCGCTTCAAGACCGCGCTCGGCCACCTGCCCGAGCAGCGCGACCGCTGGCACGCCTGGAAGCGCGCCCGCACCGAGGGCCGCGCCCAAACCTGGCTCGCTGGCGCGGGGCTCGAGGCAGCCGGGCCCGGCAAGCCGAGGCCGTAGCCGCCCTACTTCACCTCGTGCATCAGGCGCCTCAAGGGGATGATCAGCGGCGCGAGCGCCGCCGCTCCGAGCAGTGAGGTCCAGACGAAGATCATGAAGTAGTTGGTCGGCGCCACCTGCCCCCACATCTCGCCCAGCGAGCCTCCCAGGTACTGCGCCACCGAGCTCGCCAAGAGCCACACGCCCATGAACAGCGACGCGAACCGGGCGGGCGCCAGCTTGGTCACCATCGACAGCCCCACCGGCGACAGGCACAGCTCGCCCAGCGTCGCCAGGAAGTAGCTGAGCAGCAGCCAGAAGCCGCCCACCCGGGCCGCCTCGCTGCGGTGCGCCGCGTCGTCGAGCGCGGTGCGCCATTCCAGCGCCGCGCCGGCGCCGATCAGCTTCGCCTTGCCCACCGCGTTGACCGAGTCGATTAAGGTCGCCTGCCCGGTGGCGGCGTCGAATGCCGACACCGAGTCCAGCTTGGGCAGGACGAAGCCCGCGGCGAGCGGCCCGATCTTCGCGGTCACCGGCTTCTCCTTCGAGGCGTACTGGGCGCTCTTGTCCAGGGCGTCGATCGAGGCCAGGTAGGCCGGGTCGACCGTGGGCCGGAGCGCGTCCATCACCGCGAACGGCGGGAGCGCCCCGCGCACCACCAGCTCTTTCGCCGACGCGTCGTACAGCATGCGGCCGGCGTGGACCTTCTTCAGCCCGCTTCCGCTGTCGTCCGGCACCAGCACCGTCATCAGCTCTCCGCCTTGGTTTTTCACCTCGTCCGGGGTGGCCTTCTCGAGCTTCAACTGCGAGGGCACGCCGGCCACCGGCACCCGGGTGACGGTGCGGTCCTCGGCGATGGCTCCCGCCACCATGGCGCCGAACGAGAGCGCCATGAACACCATCGCCACGAACATCTTCACCGCGGTGGGGATTTCCTTCTTCCGCCGGGCGAACGCCACCCACATGATGGCGAACAGCGGCGCGAGCGCGACGATCAGCACCGCGTTCACCGACTGGTAGTACTCAGCGGTCGTCTCGACCGGCCCGACGTGCTGCACGGTGTTGAACTCGGCCCAGATGTTGAGCGCGTTGCCGGCCTGCTCGAACGCCATCCAGAACAGCACCGCGAAGGCGAACAGCATGAAGATGACCGTGCTCTTGTTGCGCGCCGCTCCCTTGATGGTCAGCAACGTCACGCCCATCCAGCCGCCGATCAGCGCGAAGGCGGTGGGCATGATCACGTTCAGCCACTTCTCCTGGCCGCGGGCCGCCAGCCAGAGGTACCAGGCGGGGACGGCGACCGCGAGCGCGAGCAGCAGGTAGGGGAACACCCTCGAGAGCAGCCCCGAGAGGCCCCCCGCGCCCGCCTGGCTCTCCGAAACGTCGGCGCCGAGGTTGGCGGCCTTGGCGCCCGGGGTCCCGGCGGCCGCGCTGTTGCCTGCGGCGGCCACGTCGGCCATCACGCGCTTCTGCCCGACCAGGAAGATGACGAGGCCGATGCACATGCCCACCCCGGCGGCCGCGAAGCCGTAGTGGAATCCGAAGTGCTGGCGCAGCGCTCCGCACACCAGCGGCGACAGGAACGCGCCCAGGTTGATGCCCATGTAGAAGATGGTGAACGCGCCGTCGCGCCGCGAGTCGCCCTGGCGGTACATCTTCCCCACCATCGTCGAGATGTTCGGCTTGAAGAAGCCGTTGCCGGCGACGAGAAACCCCAGCGCCGCGTAGAGGAACGGCAGCGGTTCGAACGCCATCAGGAAGTGGCCGATCGCCATCAGCGTTCCGCCGATGACGATCGACGCGCGCAGCCCGAGGAAGCGGTCGGCGAGGAACCCGCCCAGCAAGGGGGCCAGGTAGACCAGCGACGTGTACCACTTGTAGACCGACGAGGCGTCGCTGGGTTGCCACTGCAGGTAGGTGATGAGGTACAGCACCAGCAGCGCGCGCATGCCGTAGTAGCTGAAGCGTTCCCACATCTCGGTGCCGAAGAGGAAGTACAGCCCCCTCGGGTGGCCCTTGGGCTGGTCGGCGGAAGGGGGTGGCGGCTGCGGGTCCGGCTGAAGCGCGACGGCGGCTTGAACGCTCATGGGGGCGGGCATGGAATCCGCTTGTCCGAGACCTTGTCAACAGCATTGGCGGCACCGGCCTTCTTCCGGTGCCTCTTCCCGCGCTCGAGCACCGGCTTCAGGTACTGCCCGGTGTAGCTGCCTTCCACCCCCGCCACCTGCTCGGGCGTGCCAAAGGCGATGAGCCGCCCGCCCGCGGCGCCCCCGTCGGGGCCCAGGTCGATGACCCAGTCGGCGTTCTTCACCACGTCGAGGTTGTGCTCGATGACCACTACGGTGTTGCCGGCCTCGACCAGCCGGTTCAGCACCACCAGCAGCTTGCGGATGTCCTCGAAGTGCAGCCCGGTGGTGGGTTCGTCGAGGATGTACAGGGTGCGGCCGGTAGCGACTTTGCAGAGCTCGCGCGAGAGCTTGATGCGCTGCGCTTCTCCGCCCGAGAGCGTCGGCGAGCTCTGCCCCAGCCGCACGTATCCCAGCCCCACGTCATGCAGGGTCTGCAGCACCCGCATGATTTCCCGGTGGTTCGAGAAGTGGGCCATCGCCTCGCGCACGCTCATCTCGAGCACCTCGGCGATATTCTTTCCCTTGAAGCGCACCCGCAGCGTCGCGTCGTTGAAGCGCTTGCCCTGGCAGACCTCGCACGGCACGTAGACATCGGCCAGGAAGTGCATCTCGACCAGCTTGACGCCGTCGCCCTCGCAGGCCTCGCAGCGGCCGCCCTTGACGTTGAACGAGAAGCGGCCCGGCGCGTACCCGAAGGCCCGCGCCTCGGGAGTCTGGACGAAGACGTCGCGAATGGCGTCGAACACCTTGGTGTAGGTCGCCGGGTTGGACCTGGGAGTGCGCCCGATCGGCTGCTGGTCGATGTCGATGACCTTGTCGAGCAGCTCTTTTCCCTTCAGCGCGTGGTGGCGCCCCGGCACCTCGCGGCTGCCGTACAGCTCTCGCGCCAGCGCCGGGAAGAGAATCTCGTTCACCAGCGTCGATTTGCCCGCGCCCGACACCCCGGTCACCGCCACGAACAGGCCGAGCGGGAATTCCACCGTGAGGTCCGCGAGGTTGTTGGCCTTCGCGCCCACCACAGTCAGGCGACCGGGGCCGGGGGGCCGGCGGCGCTCGGGCACCTCGATCTCCTTCCGGCCCGACAGGTAGTCGCCGGTCAAGCTGTGCAGGTCGGCCCGCACCTTCGCGGGAGGCCCCTCGGCGACGATCTGCCCGCCCAGCTCGCCCGCGCCCGGGCCGAAGTCGATGATCCAGTCCGACGCTTCCATCGTCTCTTCGTCGTGCTCGACCACGATGACCGAGTTGCCGAGGTCGCGAAGCTGCTTCAGCGTCGCCAGCAGCTTCCCGTTGTCGCGCTGGTGCAGCCCGATGGAAGGCTCGTCGAGAATGTAGATGACGCCGGTCAGCTCGGACCCCATCTGCAACGCCAGGCGAATGCGCTGGCTCTCGCCACCGGACAGGGTGCTCGCGGTGCGGTCGAGCGTCAGGTACGACAGCCCCACGTTCTCGAGGAAGCCCAGGCGACTGCGGATTTCCTTCAACAGCTCGGCCGCGATCTTCGCCTCGGTCGGGGACAGCGGCAGCTTGGAAAGGAATTGCAAGGCGTCGCCGATGGTCAGCCGCGACAGCTCGACGATGGACTTGCCGTGCAGCTTCACCGCCCGCGACTCGGGCCGCAGCCGTTCTCCCTGGCAGGCCTGGCAGGGCTTGTCCGAGAAGAACTTCATGTAGTACCGGCGCATCGTTTCGGACTGGGTGCCCTTGAAGCTGCGCATCAGCTTGTTGACGAGCCCTTCCCACTCCATCTTCCAGGTGCTGCCGGTCGAGAAGCGCATCGTGAACTCTTTGCCGGCGCCGCCGCCGTAGAGGATGAGCTCGCGCTGGCGCTTCGGCAGCTTCTCGAACGGCGTGTCCAGGTCGAGCTTGAACGCCTTCGCCAACTGCTCGACGAAGTCTGCCGTCCAGCCCTCGCCCCGCATCATGCCGGTCGCCCAGGGCTCGACCGCCCCTTCGCGTATCGATCTCGTCGCGTCGGGCACGATCAGGTCCGGGTCCATCTCGGCGCGGGTGCCGAGGCCGTTGCACTCCTGGCACATGCCGAGCGGATTGTTGAACGAGAAGGACGAAGGCGTCAGGTCGCCGAAGGACAGGCCGCAAGAGAGGCAGGCGTTCAGCTCGCTCAGCGTGCGGTCCGACGCGGCGGCGCCCGTCTCGTCGGTCACGACGAGCACTCCCTTGCCTTCGCGCAGCGCGGTCTCGACCGAATCGGTGAGCCGGCTCTTGACGTCGCCCTTCAGCACCAGGCGGTCGATGACGATCTCGACGTCGTGCTTCGACTTCTTGTCGAGGTCGATGCGCTCGTCCAGCCCGCGCACCCGCCCGTCCACCCGGGCCCGGGCGTAGCCGCGGCGCTGCGCGTCGGACAACAGGTCCTTGTGCTCGCCCTTCCGGTTGCGCACCAGGGGAGCGAGCAGCATCACCTTCGTCCCCTGCGGCGACCGGAGCAGCTCTTCGACGATCTGTTGCGCGGTCTGCTTGCCGACCCGCCGGCCGCACTGGTGGCAGTGCTGCACGTCCACCGACGCGTAGAGCACGCGCAGGTAGTCGTGGATCTCGGTCACCGTGCCGACGGTCGAGCGCGGGTTGTTCGACGCCGCCTTCTGCTCGATGGAGATGGTGGGCGACAGCCCGCGCAGGGTGTCGTACCGGGGCTTCTCCATCTGCCCCAGGAACTGGCGGGCGTAAGCCGACAGCGACTCGACGTACCGGCGCTGCCCCTCGGCGTAGAGGGTGTCGAAGGCCAGCGAGCTCTTCCCCGACCCCGACACCCCGGTGAACACCACCAGCTTCTTCTTGGGGATGTCGACCGAGACG
>JAHFDQ010000588.1 GCA_023248915.1 Archangiaceae bacterium
CCTCCTCGTCCGCGAGCGTCGCCCTCGCCATCGGCACCAACCCGGGCGGAGGAGTGCTGTCCGGCACGACTCCGGTGAGTGCCTCTTCCGGCGTCGCCTCCTTCACCAACCTCTCCATTGACAGGGTAGGCGCCGGCTACACCCTCGTGGCATCCTCCGCCGGCCTCGCCGGCGCCACCTCCAGCGCCTTCAACATCAACCCTGGGGTGGCGACTCAACTGGCCTTCACCGTGCAACCCCTGGGCACCACTGCCGGTGGCGCCATCACCCCGACGGTCGAGGTTGAGGACGCCTACGGAAACCGGGTGCCTACGGCGACGCCCACCATTACGGTGGCCATTGGCGCCAACCCGAGTGGCGGCACTCTCTCCGGCACCAGTCCGATAAGTGCAGTGGCGGGAGTCGCCACCTTCAACAACCTCTCCATCGACAAGTCCGGTGTCGGCTACACCCTGACAGCCTCCGGGACGGGCCTTTCAGGAGCCACCAGCAGCAGCTTCGACATCGTCGTCGGCCCTGCCAGCAAGTTGGCCTTCACCGTGCCTCCCTCCAACGCGACGGCGGGCGCTTCCATCGCCCCGGCCGTCGAGGTGAAGGTGCAGGACGCGCTGGGAAACACCATTCCGTCCTCGTCGGCCACCGTCACCCTGGCCATCGGCACCAACCCCGGAAGCGGCGCCCTCTCCGGCACCAACCCCTTCGACGCCAGCGCGGGCGTCGCCACCTTCTCCAACCTCTCCATCGACAAGTCGGGAGTCGGCTACACCCTGACGGCTTCGTCGCCCGGCCTCACCGGAGCAACCAGCCCTGGCTTCAACATCGCAGTCGCCGCCGCCAGCAAGCTGGCCTTCACCACCGGCCCGTCCACCACCGTCGCCGGCGCCTTCGTTGCGCCGGCAGTGGTGGTGACGGTTGAAGACGCCTTCGGCAACACCGTCACCGCTTCCTCGGCGAGCGTCACTCTGTCCATCGGCGCCAACCCCGGCGGAGGCGCCCTCTCCGGCACCAACCCGAAGAGCGCCGTTTCGGGCGTCGCCACCTTCGGCAACCTCTCCATCAACAAGGCGGGGGTGGGCTACACCCTGACGGCGAACTCGGGCGGCCTCACCGGAGCCACCAGCGGCACCTTCGACATTGTCCCCGGTGCGGCCACCAAGCTGGCCTTCTCGGTAGCCCCCGGCAGCATCACTGCGGGCAGCAGCATTGCCCCGGCACTTCAGGTGACGGTGCAGGACGCGCTGGGGAATACCGTCACCTCGTCGACGGCGAGCATCTCCGTCGCCATCGGCACCAACCCAGGCACTGGCGTCCTCTCCGGCACGACTCCGGTAAGCGCGGTGGCCGGCGTCGCCACCTTCTCCAACCTCTCCATCGACAAGACGGGAGTCGGCTACACCCTCACCGTCTCTTCGGGAGGCCTCACCGGTGCCACCAGCGGGACTTTCGACATTGTGCCGGGTGCGGGCACGAAGCTGGTCTTCACCGTCCAGCCGGCCACCACCACCGCCGGAGCCGCCGTCACTCCCACCGTAACGGTACAGGACGCCCTCGGCAACACCGTCACCTCGTCGGCTGCCTCCATTGCCCTCGCCATCGGCACCAACCCGGGCGGAGGGGTGTTGTCCGGCACCAACCCGAAGAGCGCCGTCTCGGGAGTGGCTGCCTTCGCCAACCTCTCCATCGACAAGGTGGGAGTCGGCTACACCCTGACGGCGACTTCCGCGGGACTCGCTTCCGCCACCTCCACCGCCTTCAACATCAACCCCGGCGTCGCCACTCAACTGGCCTTCACCATCCAACCGCTGGGCACCACCGCCGGCGGGGCTATTACTCCGACGGTGGAGGCACAGGACGCGTACGGCAACACGGTGCCCACCGCGACGCCGAGCATCACCCTCGCCATTGGCGCCGACCCGGGCGGAGGAGTGCTATCCGGCACCAACCCGAAGTCTGCGGTGGCGGGAGTCGTCTCCTTCGCCGACTTGTCCATCGACAAGACGGGCACCGGCTACACCCTCACCGCCTCCGCGGGTGGCCTCACCGGGGCGACGTCCGCCACCTTCGACATTACGGTGCTGGCGGCCTCCAAGGTGGCCTTCACCATCCAGCCCAGCAGCGCCTCGGCGGGCGCCACCCTTACCCCGGCGGTGGTAGCGGAGATTCAGGACAGCTTCGGCAACACGGTGGCCGGCTCTTCCGCCAGCATCACCCTGGCCATCGGCACCAACCCCGGCAGTGGCACCCTCGGCGGCACGGTGACGGTGAGTGCCGTCAACGGAGTGGCGAGCTTCTCGACTCTCTCCGTGGACAAGGTGGGAGTCGGATACACCCTCATTGCATCGGCGGGAGGCCTCACCAGCGCCACCAGCGCCCCCTTCACCATTACGGGAGGCGCGGCGGTCAAGCTGGGCTTCACCGTGGAGCCAGCCACCACGGTAGCCGGCGCCAGCATTGCCCCGGCGGTGGTAGTGGCGGTGCAGGACGCGTTTGGCAACACCGTCACCTCGTCCGTCGCCAGCATTACCCTGGCCATCGGCACCAACCCGGGAGGAGGCACCCTCTCCGGCACCAACCCGAAGAGCGCGGTGGCGGGCCTCGCCACCTTCAGCAACCTCGCAGTAGGCAAGACGGGAGTGGGCTACACCCTGACGGCGGCGTCCGGAGGACTCACCGGCACCACCAGCCTCACTTTCGACATAGTGCCGGGGCCGGCGACGAAGGTGGCCTTCACCGCGCCGCCCACCAACACCACCGCCGGCGCCTCCATGTCTCCCGCCGTGCTGGTGTCGGTGCAGGACGCTTTGGGCAACACAGTTACCTCGTCGTCCGCCAGCGTCGTCATTGCCATTGGCGCCAACCCGGGGGGAGGCACTCTCTCCGGCACCGCCACCACCAGCGCGGTGGCGGGCGTGGCCACCTTCGCCAACCTTTCCATAGACAAGTCCGGCGCCGGGTACACCCTGACGGCCACCTCGGGGGGCGTCACCGGGGCCACCAGCGGCCTCTTCGACATACTCACCGGGGCGGCGAACAGGCTGGCCTTCAGCGTCGAGCCAGCCACCACCACCGCCGGGGCAGCCGTCACCCCGACGGTGAGTGTGCAGGACGCCCTCGGCAACACCGTCACCGCCTCGTCCGCCAGCATTGCCGTTGCCATTGGCGCCAACCCCGGGGGAGGCACGTTGTCCGGCACCAACCCCAGGAGTGCGGTTTCGGGCGCGGCTGCCTTCGGCAACCTGTCCATTGACAAGACGGGAGTCGGCTACACCCTCACCGCCACCTCTGCGGGGCTAACCGGGGCTACCTCTATTGCCTTCGACATTCTGGCGGGGGCGGCGGCCAAGCTGGCCTTCACCGTCCAGCCGGGCAGCGCCGCCGCCGGGGCGGCCATTACGCCTTCGGTGGCGGTGCAGGACGGCCTGGGCAACACGGTGCCGGCCTCCGTCGCCAGCGTCACCATCGCCATTGGCACCAACCCCGGAGGAGGCACGCTGTCCGGCACCAACCCGGTGGGCGCGGTGGCGGGAGTCGCTGACTTCGGCAACCTCTCCATAGACAGGACGGGGATGGGTTACACCCTCATTGCCTCGGCCTCCGGGCTTACCGGGGCCACCTCCGTGGCCTTCGACGTCTCGGCCGGAGCGGCGGCGAAGCTGGTGTTTACCGCGCAGCCGCCCAACACCATC